>JBCCAW010000293.1:0-7393 GCA_039814655.1 Myxococcota bacterium
AGGCGTCGCTCTTGGCGCCTGCCGGCCGCTCGAAGGCCGGCGGCGACCAGCGCGCCGTGTTGCGCACGGCGAAGGCGTGAAAGACCAGGTCGTAGTGCGGCCGCTCGAGCGGCGAGCACGGCGGCAAGATCACGTGCGCGTGCCGCGTCGTCTCGTTCAAGAACGGGTCGATGGAGACCATGAAGTCCAGGCCCGCGAGCGCCGCGTCCAGCCGCCGCCCGTTGGGCGTCGAGAGCACGGGGTTGCCCGCCATGGTGAGCAGCGCACGAATCTGCCCGTCGCCCGGCGCCTCGATCTCCTCGGCCAGCGCGGCCACGGGCAGCTCGCCGCCGAACTCCGGCAGGTCCCGAACCCGAGAGCGCCAGCGGCCGCAGCTGCCCGCGCCCGCGCCCTCGAGCACGTCCACGGCCGGCGTCGGGAACATCATGCCGCCGGGCTCGTCGAGGCGGCCGGCGCAGGCGTTGACCAGCAGCAGGAGCCAGCCGTTGAGGCCCCCGTGCGTTTGCGTGCACGTGCCCATGCGCCCGTAGAGCACCGGACGCTCCGCGGCGAGGAAGCCATCCACGAGGCCGCGAAGGACGTCGGCGCTCAAACCCGTGGGCCCCGCGGCCCGCTCCGGCGGGAAGGCCTCAGCCAGCGCCCGCGCCTCCTCGAGCCCGTCGCAAAAGGACGCCAAGCGCCCAAGGTCCACCGCGTCCCGGCGGAAGAGCTCATGGAGGAACGCGAGCAAGAAGAAGGGGTCGCTCGCGGGACGAAGGAAATGATGCGCGTCGGCGCGCTTCGCGGTCTCCGTCCGCCGCGGGTCGAGCACCACCACCTGCCCGCGCTCGCGGATCGCGTCCAGTCGCCGGCGCATGCCCGGCGCCGTCAGGATGCTCCCGTTCGAAGCGAGCGGGTTCGCGCCCAGGATGACGAGATGGTCCGTGCGGTCCAGATCGGGCACGGGCAAGAGCAGCTGGTGCCCGAACATCTGATGCGCCGCGAACATGTGCGGGAGCTGGTCGACGCTCGTCGCGCTGAAGCGGTTCTTGGTGCGCAGCGCGCGCAGGAGCGGCGGCCCGAAGAGCATGCCGCCGAGGTTGTGGGCCGTGGGGTTGCCGAGGTACGTGCCGACGGCGTCCCGGCCGTGCGCTTCTTGCACGGCGTGGAGCCGCGTCGCGACCTCATCCACGGCTGCGGCCCAGGTCATGGGCTCCCAGCGGGCCGAGGCACCATCGCCCACGCGCCGCAGCGGGCTCCGCAGCCGGTCCGGGTCCTCGTGCAGGTCCGCGAGCGCCGAGCCCTTGGGACACATGTAGCCCCGGCTGAGCGGGTCCTGCGTGTCGCCGCGAATGGACACGACGCGCTCGCGACCGCCCTGCGCTTCGATCTCGAGCGTGAGCCCACAGATCGCCTCGCAGAGGTGGCAAGCGCGGTGGTGGAGGCGCGAGGTCGGCATGCACCGACCCTAACGCGTCAGGCCGCGACGCGCGCCGGTGACCGTGCCTCCGCCGGCTTTCGGCCGAGCTCGGCGATCATGCGCAGATGCGCACCCACGGCCGCGGCCACCGAAGGCTGCTTCTTGTAGGTGTAACCGAACTCCTTCGCCGTCGCCTCGACGATGGGCTGCACGACGCCGTAGCGGACGTGGCTCACCTTCGTGAAGAGGTGGTGCGTGACCTGGTGGTTCAGGCCGCCGGTGTACCAGCTCACGAGAGGGTTGCCCGGCGCGAAGTCCACGGTGGTCGCGAGCTGGTGCACGGCCCAGCTCTCGTCCACGCGGCGCTCTCCCTCGACGGGCGAGGGAAAGTCGACGCCGTCGACCACGTGAGCGAGCTGGAAGACCAGCGAGAAGGTGAAGCCGGCGATGAGCTGAATGCCAACCCAGACGGCGAGCACGTGCCACCAGGTGTGGAGCGCGAAGGGGATGGCGAAGGCCAGCACCACGTAGAGCGCCTTGAAGCCGAGGAAGACCGCGGTGGCAAGCGGCGTGCGCTTCGGCGCGTCGTGGCGGCCGATCTTGCCGCCGAAGAACTCCGGGAAGTCGCTGATGATCCAGTGGATGGTGATCAGCGAGTAGGCCGGCAGCGCGTAGAGAATCTGGAAGCGATGGTGCGGCTTCCACTCCTGCTCCGGATGCAGCCGAAGCAGCCCGTTCGTGTCGAGGTCGTCGTCGAGGTCCTCGAGGTTCGTGAACGTGTGGTGGAGGATGTTGTGCTTGTACTTCCAGAGCGCCTGGCTGCCGCCGATGAGGTCCAGGCTGTGCACCATCAGCTTGTTGACCCAGCGGCGCTTCGAGAAGGCGCCGTGCCCCGCGTCGTGCATCACGCAGAAGCCGATGAGCACGATGGACTGAGCCACGAGGAACGCGCTCAGGAGCTTTGCCCAAACGGGCACGTCGACGAAGACGAGCGTCACGTAGCTCGCGGCGAGGAGCCCGAGGCAGAAGAGGGACTTGAGCGCGATGCGCGCGGCGCCGTCCTTGGGCTTGCCGGCCTCGGCCAACGCGGCGTCCACGCGCTCGCGCAGCGTGGCGTAGAAGGCGCCCTCGCGGGCGAAGTGAATGCGGTCCACGGCGAGTTCCTCGGGGCGGGGCTTCTTGGGCGGACGAAGCCAGCGGGCGAAGTCTGGAGGTGAGCCAAGGCTAAGGTGAGGGAGACACCTCACGTCCCGGCGCCAGCCCGTACCGCGGAGACTGAGCACTCCCCCGCGAGAAGCAACGCGCTAGCCGTGAGTTTTCGTCCTCGGCACGAGGAGGACGGCCAGTGCCCCGAGCGCGAAGTGCGAGCCGCCCACGCCACTCCGAACCGAGATCCTCGCCGATACGCTCGCGATTTCTGTCTCGGACCTCTACGGTCCGCGCCGTGACCGAGCTTCTCCATGGCCGCTGCGACGCCTGCCGAGAAAACGACCCGCTCCCGCTTCGGGCGCTGACCGAAGCCCGCGATTGCGCCAGCTGTGGAGCCGCGCGTCTGCCCTTTCGAGCGCCGCTCGAGCTCGCCGACCCCCGGCAGCTCGACGCCCTGGAGCGGGCCGCGTTGCCGCTCCTCGTCGCCTTCGGTGCGGCCTGGTGCGGCGCAACGCACCAGTCCGAGGCCGCCCTCGAGGCGCTCGCCGAGCGCGAGCAGACCCGGCTGGTGGTCGTGTGCGTGGACGTGGACGCCCACCCGGAGCTGGCCGCACATCATCGCGTGCGCAGCCTGCCGACGCTGGTCTGGCGAGCCGGAGGCCGGGAGGTGAATCGCTTCGCCGGCGGCCTCCAGCCCGCCGCGCTCGCCGAGTGGGCCGCCGCGCAGCGGTCGGCGTAGGCTGCACGGCTCCGGTTACGAAACGAAACAAGACGGCAATCTCGGGTGGTCGAGTAACGAAACACGCGGCGAAGAACTTGCGTTTGCCACAAAAGGCCGCGCAACCAGTGCGCGTATCCCGCATCTAGGGGACCGAAACCTGGGGATCCTCGCGCAGGGACGGCTGGTCCAGTTCCTGCGTAGGTGCTCGGCGTCGCCATGATGGACGCCTCCCCCGCCGCCGCCTCCTCTCCCGCCCCCGTCTCGCCGGCCTTCGGGTCCTCCCGGCGGCCGATCCGGCCAAACCGGCTAAGCATCGACGAGGAGAACGCCTTGCTACGGGCCGCCAAGCGCCAGGACCAGCGCGCGGTGTCCGAGCTCATCGACCGCCATATCGGTCTCGTCCAGGCGGAGGTAAGGCGGCACGTGTGGACCGGGCTGAGCGCCGACGACCTCTCGGGCGAAGGTCTGCTCGGGCTCCTCGAGAGCATCCGCCGCTTCGACGTGACGCGCCGGACGCGTCTTTCGACCTATGCGGTGTGGTGGATCCGCGCCTCCATCTGGGACTTCGTCTGGAAGAACCGGCGCATCGTACCCATCCCGTCGACGCGCCGCGCCCGGCGCATCCGCGTGTCCATCTGGCGAACGGAGCGCGCGCTCACGGGGAAGCTCGGGCGGCCGCCGACGACCGCCGAGCTCGCCGAAGCGCTCGCCGTGGACGAGCAAGACGTGCTCGACCTGCGCACGGCGCTCACGGGGCGCGACATGGTCCTCGGTGGCGGCGGCGGCGGCGACGACGAGCCTTCCTTCGAGCTTCCCTGCCGGGACGCGAGCCCGGAGCAGGTGCTCCTCAGCCTCGACGAGCGCCGGGCGATTCGCGGCGCGCTGGCCGTGGCGCTCGAGAAGCTCCCGGCGCGGGAGCGCACCATCGTCGAGCGGCGGCTGCTAACCGAAGACGGCCCCACGCTCACGGCGCTGGGCGCGGAGCTCGGCGTCAGCCGGGAGCGCGTGCGCCAGCTGCAGAAGCGAGCGGAGCGTACGCTCCGCGACGCCCTGAACGCCGTCGCCTGAGACGCACGGCGAGGGAGTGAGCGCGACGATGCGACCGGGTCCCGAGAGCGTGGTCACCGGCCACGAGAACACGGACCTGGACGCCTTCGCGTCCTGCGTCGCCGCGCAGCGGCTGGCCGCGGCCGAGGGGCGACGGGCACCGACGTTGCTCCTGGGCCGGCGCCTTCAGCCTTCGCTGCATCGCTTTCTGGGGCTCCACCGGGCGCGCTTTCCCGCGTTCCGCGCGGACGAGGTCGATCTCGACGCCGTGAGCGATCTGACCGTCTGCGATACGCGCAGCCGGTCTCGCGTGCGGCACGTGGAGCCCGTGCTGGCCCGCCGGGCCGCCGGCGAGGCCGTTCGCCTTCGCGTGTACGACCATCATCCGCCGCCGCCGGACCCGCTGGAGGGCGACATCGACGTGCACCAGCCCGTGGGCGCCGTGACCTCCTTGCTCGTGCTGCGGCTGCTCGCCGCCGGCGTCGCCATCGACACTGCCGAGGCCTCGCTCTACGCGCTGGCCATCCACGCCGACACGGGCTCGCTCCGCCACGTCACCACGCAGGCCGAGGACGCGGAGGCGCTCGCCGCGCTGCTGGGTCTGGGCGCGCGCACCGAGCTGGTGGGGCGCATTCTCGACGCGCCACCCACGGACGTGCAGCGCGCGCTCTTGCGGACGCTCCTCGACGAAGCCCGGCCCGTGGCCGTCGACGCCCTCGCGGGCCGGCCGGCGATGATCGGCATCGCGCCGCGACCGAAGAAGGCCGAAGGCCTGGCGCGGGTGGTGGAGGAGTGGGCCGGCCTCACGGCCGCCCCCGTGGCCATCGGGATTTTCGCCCGGGCCCGAGGCACGACCAGCGACCTGACGCTCGTCGCCCGCTCCCGGAGCGCCGCCGTGGACGTGGGCGCGCTGCTGCGGGGATTCGGCGGCGGAGGTCACGCGGGCGCGGCGGCGGCGCGGCAAAAGGGCCTCTCGGCGGAAGACGCCCGCGCGCGCCTCGAGCACGCGCTCGGCGCCCTGCCCCCCACGGGGCTTCGCGTGGCCTCGATGATGACCCGCGACGTGCGGTCCCTTTCCAAGGAGCTGACGCTGGCCGAAGCGGCGACGCGCCTAGAACGCTGGGGGGTGAGCGGCGCGCCGGTGACCGGGACGAAGCACGACGAGCGCCTCGTCGGGGTGATCAGCACCCGCGACGTCGCGCGGGCCGAGCGCGAGGGCCGGCTCGCGCTCCCCATCGCAAGTTGCATGACCCACGACCCGATCACCGTGGCCCCGGAGCTGCCGCTGGTGGCGGCCATCGACCGCATGGCCGAGCGCAACGTGGGGCGCCTCCCGGTCGTCGACGGGGCGGGAGTGCTCGTGGGCATCCTGTCCCGGTCCGACGCGCTCCGCTTTCTCTATGGCGAAGTACGCGGCTGAGACCGCGAACGCGCCGGGTCCGCGCGCCAGCCGCTCCGGGGAAGCCGCGCGGCGCGATGCACGGCGAGCGGCGCCAGGTCGTAGGGCTTCAGGTCCACCGGGAGCTCCCGCGTGAGCGTGTAGCCGCGGGCGTCGGCGAGCACCTGGACCGCCCGAAAGCGCACGCCCGCGTCCCCGGCGGCGCGCGCGGCGTCCGCGAAGGCCGGATCATGGAGCGCCGAAGGCCGCACGGCGCGCACGGGCTCCGGACGCTGAAGCGTGAACACCACCGTCGCGCGCAGGCCCTGCCGCGCCAGCGACGCCAGCTCCGCGAGATGCCCGGAGGCACGGACGCTGACCGAATCCGGAAAGTAGGCCCGGCCATCGGGGTAGACGAGGTGGCAGTTCTTCACCTCGAGGAAGTGGGGCCCGGACGCGCGGTCGACGACGAAGTCGACGCGGGAGCGCTCGCCGTAGCGCACCTCGCTCCGCACGCCGCGGTAGCGCCGAAAGCCCGGCCAGCGCCGGCCCGCGAGAAGCGCCGCCACGAGCCGGTTGGGGACCACCGTGTTGGCGCCCACGATGGCCTCACGCCCGGCCCGCGGGCCCAGCACCTCCGCATCGGCGACGAGCTCCCAGGTGTAGGCCAGCTTGCGTTTGCTGCCCGTCGGCGCGGGCAGGAGCCACACGCGCGCCCCGGGGCGCACCAGGCCCTCCATGCGTCCGGGATTCACGCAATGGGCGCGCACGGTCCGGCCGCCGCGGAGGCGCACCGCCGCGATGAACCGGTCGTAGCGGTCCACGAGGCGCCCGGGCACCAGCGGCGCGGGGTGCGGCACGAAGGCCAGCGGCGGGCTTCCCATGGAAGGCCCCTGGGAGCCGCGCAGCTCCCGGGCAAGGCGACGCCGGCGAGTGCCTCGGCCGGCTCAGCCGAGGGCCGGCGCCACCGTGAGCCACCAGGCCACGGCGCCGGTCAAGAGCATGTAGAACGCCGCCACGCCGGCCGTCGCCGTGCGGTCGAGCGCCGGGTTGCAGTCCCGCGCGGCTGCGCAGTCGAGGGCGGAAGGATGACGCTTCACGGTTTCCCCAGTCTCCGCCGCCGTCGCGGCCGCGGAAGGGGAAGCAACGACGCGAAGCGAAGAATCCGAAGGGGAGCGCGGCATGGGGGCTCTCATGGGTCGGCAAAAGGACGGCGCCGGAGGGCGGTCAGTTGAAGGGGCTCGTGGGCCGGCCGAAGCTGCGCCAGGCATCGATGAGCGTGGAGCGGTACACGCGCGGCTCGTAGCGGTCCCGTCCCTCTTCTACGGCGCGCGCTTCGTCGGGAAAGACCGTGGCCGGAATTTCCTGGAGCTTGTTCTCGTGCGCGAGCAGTACGGGAAAGCGCCCGTCGGCGAGCAGGGCCTGCGCCACAGATCCAAGAAGCGCCTTGCTGATGCCCGTGCGCCCGCGCGTGCCCACGATGAGCAGGTCGACCTCGTAGTCGCGCGCGACCTGACGGATGGTGTCCACGGGCGCCCCGAGGCGCACATGCGACCAGGTCGGCAGCCGGGTGAGGTCGTAGCCCTCGCCCTGCGCCACCCGCGTCCACAACGGGCGCGCGCTCGTCCACAACGGGCGCATGCTCGTCCACAACGGGCGCATGCTCGTCCACAACGGGCGCATGCTCGTCCACAACGGG
>JBCCAW010000707.1:0-2765 GCA_039814655.1 Myxococcota bacterium
GGTGAGGCGGCCGGTGACGTGGCCAATGCGGCCGGAGACGCTGCTGGCGCAGCAGCGGGCGCCGCGGGTGAGGCCGCGGGCGAGGCCGCCGAAGCCCTCGGGGACGCCGCGGGCGCGGCGGCTGCGGCGCTCGGCGCAGAGTGAGCGAGGGCCATCGGCGCGCGAGACGCGCCTCGTCCTCCGTTGCGCGCCTCCTCTTCGTGGTGCTCTTGTGCACCGGGTGCGAGCGCTGCATGAAGCGCCGCCCAGTCGCCGAGGTCGAGGAGCATCCCTATCCGACCTGCGAGGGGGCCCCGCTGCCGGAGGCGGGAGAGGTGCTCGCGGAGGGCACGCTTCGTTCCGGCCCGCGCATGCGCGAGACCGTCGTGGAGCGCTTCCGCGTCGAGAAGAAGGACTGCGTCTA
This sequence comes from Myxococcota bacterium, assembly GCA_039814655.1. GTDB lineage: Bacteria > Myxococcota_A > Polyangia > Polyangiales > Houyiibacteriaceae > CALCTH01. The sequence continues at coordinate 404 of JBCCAW010000707.1, forward strand.
CGTCATCACCGTGCACCAGGAGTGGTCCCGGCAAATCGATGACGTCGAGGTGGTGTATGACCTCGACTGGCGGCCCTTGCGCGCCTGGAAACGCATGACCATTCCTGGCGTGAGCGACGAAGACGGCCGCGCGGACACGCGCCTCTACGAGCTCCGCAACGATCCGCCCACGATGACCCGGCGCGCCGAGGGAGAGGTCGAGCATCGCGTCTTCCAGGGCCGTGACGTCGAGGCCGGACCCGTGGTGGCCGTGGTGGGACCCGGGCGGGCCCTGCTCAACGCCTGGATTCAGGCGGCGCAGCTCGAAGTAGGCGACATCGTGCGCGGCCCGGTGCTCGACTTCCGCGAGTTCGTCGAGCGCGTCGACGAGGTCGCGCTCCGTCGTGACCCCGATCGCCGCGAAGAGACCCTCGGCCGGTCCGTGCGCGTCTATACGGTCTTTGGTCGCGAGTCCGTCTTCGCGGACGAGGACGACTTCATCGTCGGCGACCTTGCCGGCCTTCGCGACGCCCGGGACCTCGAGACCCCGGCGCCGGAGCCGCTGCCCAGCTACGGCACCCCGGATCCGCGCGGCACACCCTGAGCCGTGCGTGCGCGCGCGCGCCGGTGCGCGAGATAGGCCACCACGCCGAGGAGCACGGCCCACCAGAGCGTCGCGAGGCGGCAGAGGATGGTGGCGGCGGTGGCCACGCTGGTGCTCGGCACGCCCACGGCGAGGAGCGCGCCGGTCATGCCGGCTTCGGTCAGGCCCACGCCGCCCGGAAGCAGAGCGACGGCCCCGACGATGGTCGGGGCACCGTAGGCGAAGGTGGCCTCGAGGAGCGTGACCTCGCCGGGCTCGTCGAAGCCCTGCAGGATCACGTGGAGGGACACGCACTCGAGGCCCCAGGCGAGAACGCTGAGCGCCGTGGCCCCGAGGAAGGGGCCCGGAGCGACGAGGCGGCGAAGGGACTCGTAGGCTTCGCGCAGCGCCGGGCCCAGCCGTCGCAACCCCGGGACGGCGTCGGCGAGACGAAGCGCGGATTCACCGAGAGGCCGCAACGCGACGGCCAGCCATAGGGCGACCACCAGGACGATGCCCGCCGCCGCCGCCGTGCTCCCGCCGCTCACGGCCAGCGCGCCGAGGGCCGTGAGGAGGCTGAGGCCGAGCAGGTCCGTGATGCGCTCGGCCACCACGATGGGCGCCGTCCGCGCGAGGGGGACGCCATGGGCCTCTTCGAGCAGCACGGACTTGAGCACCTCCCCGACCTTTCCGGGCGTGACGCTCATGACGAACCCCGCGACGAAAATGCGCGCACTCGACGCCAAGGCGACGCCGCGCACGCCGAGCGCGCGCAGGTAGAGCTCCCAGCGCACCCAGCGGAGTCCGTAGTTGAGCGTGGCGAGGAGCAGGCCCAGGGCAAAGGCGCTCCAGCGATAGCGTCCAAGCTGTCCCGCGAGGGCGCGGGCGTCGCCGTAGATGCCGAGGCCCGCGAACACGAGCACGCCGAGCACGGTCACGAGGGCCACGCGGCGAAGGAGCCCTGGAGGCTCCCGGCTCACGGGCTGCGGGGGCGGCTCTGGTCCGCCGGGCGCGGCGTTCATGCGCGGGGCCTTCGTCGCCGCCTGCGCCATGCACGGCGTAGGCTCCTCACGAGCGCCGTGAGGGCGAGCAGGCCCAGCAGTGCGGCAAAGGAGCCGACGACCGGCGCCGGCAGCTCCAGCAGAGCGGCGTCCTCGGAGGCTCCGGTCGTGGCCCGCGGGCTCGGGTCCTCTGCGCTCGCGGGGGACGCCTGCATCGGCGCGAAAGCTCGCATGGGCGCGGCGCGGCGACCAGCGCGCGTTGACGGCCGCGAAGGCGCGGGCCTAGGGTCGGCGTCGGGTGACCGACGAAAGGCAAGCCGGTGCGCCGCCCTCGCGGAAGCGCACGCTCCGCATGAGCGCGGCCGTATCGCGGAACGACGAGTTCCTTTTCCACCTGCATCGCGGAAGCGCCTTTCTGATGGCCGGCGACGTGCACGGCGCCAAGGTGGAGCTCGAGCATGCGCTCGCCTTTCAGCCGCAGGACGCGAAAAGCCAGGATCTGCTCGCCGGCGTGTACTTCCGCTTGGGTCTCTACCCGCGCGCCATCGAGATCTGGGAGGAGATCGTCGGCATCGCAGGTGGCGCATGGCAGAAGCCTCTCGGCAAGCGAGGCAAGTGGGCCACCGGCGAGTGGCTAAGTTGAAGCAGGTGAGCGGCTTGGTGTCAACAACATCATGGGGAAGCGTGCGCAAGCCACTCACTACGACGACGGCAACATCGGCGCCAACGGCAGCGACCACAGCCACTTCCTGGGGGAGCTCGCAGTGCGAGGCAGCAGCGGCGGCGGCGAAGCCGTCAC
>JBCCAW010000633.1:0-3355 GCA_039814655.1 Myxococcota bacterium
ACCGCATCCTCACCGAAGAGGAGGGCTGGGAGGGCACGGACATCATCTTCGACCCGAACATCTTCGCCGTGGCCACGGGCATCCCCGAACACGACCACTACGCCATGGACTTCATCGAGGCCACGCGGCGCATCAAGGCGAGCTGCCCCGGCGTGAAGATCAGCGGCGGCGTGTCCAACCTGAGCTTCTCCTTCCGCGGCAACAACCCCGTGCGCGAGGCCATGCACTCGGCCTTCCTCTTCCACGCCATCCAGGCCGGCATGGACATGGGAATCGTCAACGCGGGCCAGCTCGAGGTCTACGAGGACATCCCGAAGGACCTCCTCGGGCGCGTCGAGGACGTGCTCTTCATGCGCCGCGAGGACGCGACGGAACGCTTGATCGAGTTCGCGACTACGGTGAAGGGCAGCGGCAAGAAGCGCGTCGAGGACCTGAGCTGGCGCGAGGCGCCCGTCGAAGCCCGCATCGAGCACGCGCTGAAGAAGGGCATCGTCGACTTCATCGTGGAGGACGCCGAGGAAGCCCGGCAGAAGTACGGCAAGCCGCTCAGCGTCATCGAAGGCCCGCTCATGGACGGCATGGGCGTGGTCGGCGACCTCTTCGGCGCCGGGAAGATGTTCCTGCCGCAGGTCGTGAAGTCCGCGCGCGTCATGAAGCAGGCCGTCGCCTACCTCGAGCCCTTCATGGAGGACGAGAAGGACGGCGTCTCCAGCAGCGCCGGCAAGATCCTGCTCGCCACGGTGAAGGGCGACGTGCACGACATCGGCAAGAACATCGTGGGCGTGGTCCTCGGCTGCAACGGCTACGAGGTCATCGACCTCGGCGTGATGGTCCCGGCGGACCGCATCCTGAACGCGGCGGTGGAGCACGGCGTGGATGCCGTGGGCCTGAGCGGGCTCATCACGCCCTCCCTCGACGAGATGGTGCACGTGGCCAAGGAGATGACGCGCCGGGGCATGGATCTGCCGCTGCTCATCGGCGGCGCGACGACCTCGCGGCAGCACACGGCGGTGAAGATCGCGCCCAAGTATGGCGAGCCCGTGGTGCACGTGATGGACGCCTCACGCGTGGTGGGCGTGGTCAGCGATCTGCTCGACGCGGGGCGCAAGCCCGTGCTCGCCGCGAGGAACCGGGAGCAGCAGGAGAAGATGCGGCGCCTCTTCGACGTGAAGCAGAGCCGGCCTTCGCTGCCCCTGGAGACGGCGGTGGAGAACGGCCTCGGCATCGACTGGGCGACCACGGAGATCGCCCAGCCGGCCTTCACGGGCCGGAAGGTGCTCGAGGACGTGGACCTCGGCGAGATCCGCGAGTGGATCGACTGGACGATGTTCTTCAGCGCCTGGGACCTGAAGGGCCGCTTCCCGAAGATCCTCGAGCACGAGACCGTCGGCGAGGCCGCCCGCGAGCTCTACGCCGCAGGCACCGCGCTGCTCGACGAGATCGTGGACGAGAAGCTGCTCCAGGCGAAGGGCGTCTACGGCTTTTGGCCTGCGAACCGCGAGGGCGAGGACGTGGTGCTCTACACGGACGAGACGCGGAGCGCCGAGCTCACGCGCTTTCCCATGCTCCGCCAGCAGGCCGTGAAGGCCGACGACAACCCCTACTGGTCGCTGGCGGACTTCGTGGCCCCGAAGGGCGTGCGCGACGACTGGGTCGGCGGCTTCGCCGTCACCGCGGGCCTCGGCGCCGAGGCCATGGCCAAGCGGCTCGAGGGGGAGCTCGACGACTACTCGGCCATCATGGTCAAGGCGCTGGCGGACCGCTGCGCCGAGGCCTTCGCGGAGATGCTTCACGCGCGGGCCCGGAAGGACTTCGGCTACGGGGACGAGGGCCTCACGAAGCAGGACATCGTCCGGGAGCGCTACCGCGGCATCCGGCCGGCCTTCGGCTACCCGGCCTGCCCGGACCACACGGAGAAGCGCAAGCTCTTCGAGCTGCTCGGGGCCGGCGACGTGGGCATGGCGCTCACGGAGCACTGCGCCATGACCCCGGCGGCGAGCGTCAGCGGCCTCTACTTCGCGCACGAGAAGGCGCGCTACTTCGCCGTGGGCAAGATCGACCGTGACCAGGTCGCCGACTACGCGCGGCGCAAGGGCATGAGCCTGGCCGAGGCCGAGCGCTGGCTCGCGCCGAACCTCGCCTACGACCCGGACGCGAAGGCGGCGGAACCGGCGGCTCGAGCCCACGGCGCCGCGGCGGCCCCGGCGGAGTAGGCGGCCGACGCGCGGCGGCATTCCTTCGCCCCACGGCGAGGAGGAAACCGCCGCCCGACGCCCTGGCGCGAGGGGGCCGGGATCAGCGTCCCTTCAGCAGTACGTCGAGGGCGCGTCGGACCAGGGCCTGGCGGCCCTTTCGCGCATGGTGTGCGAGGGCGAAGCGGCCGAGCGACGTCAGCCGGGCCCAAGGCTCCGCGCCGACGTCTGCTGGACGCGCCGGCTCCGGGCGCGGGTCGATCTCCTGGAGGGCCGTTTCGGCCAGCAGCGCCATCACGGCGCCCCTGCGGACGACCTCTTCAGCGCCGAGGGCGACGAGCCGTTCACGTGTCGCGAGGGGTAGCGCGGTCCAGGCCGCGAGGCCGAGCTTGAGTCCGGACCGGTCCAGGGCGCGCCGGGCGGCGAGCGGGAGGTGGTCGAGGTCATGGGCCTCGGGGCTCTCGAAGCTGAAAATCACGTCGCGCTCCATCGCAGGGTCACGCAATTTCAGCGCATTTGCTTCGTCCGACACCGCATCGGCAAAAAGGCACGTGATTACAAACACATTGGACAATTGCCGCGTGATGAATCGCATAACGCGTCGCGTCGCGGGACCCTACGCCCCTTCCGTGTTTGGCTCGCTCTTTCATCACGTCATCGACTCGGGCGAAGCCCAGGCCGCCCTCGCCGAGGGCGAGCGGCAGGCGACGCTCCCTGCCGGCGCCTTCGAGCTCGACAAGATGACCATCGCCCAGGACGCCTCGAGGTACCGCGAGGTGGACCATCGAGTCTGGAAGTCGGTCTTCGATCGGCGCATGGAAGAGCTGCACGAAGACGGCTCGAGCGTGTTTCTCGAAGGCATGGAGACCATTCGGCTCTCGAACGCGAAGGTGCCGGTGTTGGGCGAAATCAACGGCTACCTCGAGCCGATGACCGGCTGGCGGAGCGTGGCCGTGCCCGGCTACCTCCCGCCGCGCTCGTTCTTCGCGTTTCTGGCAGAGCGCCGCTTTCCGACCACCATCAGCGTCCGCCCGCCGGAGCAGATGGAGTACCTGCCCGAGCCGGACATCATCCACGACGTCTTCGGTCACGTCCCGCTCCATGCGGACCCGGCCTTTGCGGACTTTCTGCAAACCTACGGCCGCACGGCGCTGGCCGTCGAC
>JBCCAW010000332.1:0-6616 GCA_039814655.1 Myxococcota bacterium
ATCCATGCGGCTTGGATATACCAAGCTTGTATGGCTACGGATGGCATGTCTCGCTCGTTGGGTGTTCGCATCAGGAAGGCTCGCAGGGCGGCGGGGTTCCCGACCATGCGCGCGCTGGCGCTCCAGGTGCCGATTTCCGAGACCCAGGTGGGTAGGTGGGAGCGGGGGGAGAACGTGCCGCATGCGCATCTCCTGGCGCGCCTCGCGGAGTTGCTGGGCGTGTCGATGTACTGGCTCGCCACCGGTCGAGAGAGTGAGTCGTCATACGCGTCGGCATCGGCGAATCCTCCCGAGGCGGCGTGAGGGGCATCAGCGAAGGCGGCGTCGCGTCATCGCGCGCGTGTGATGCACTCGACGCGGATCACCCGCTGAGGAGAGGGCGGGCTTCCGGGCCCGATGAGCCGAATGTGGTGCGGCCGATCGCCCGGGCACTCCAAGTCGACGCTCACGCCGGCGCGGCCTGGCCGAACGACGCAGCTCAGTCCTCCCAGAGAGCCGTCGAAGTCTGCGGCGCAGCGCCAGCCGTCAAGCCCAACGAGGATCTCCCGCATTTCCTGGCCTCGGAAGGCGTCTTGAACGACCTCGTTTCGCGTCCCTGGGTTCACGACAACCCTGACGCCGACCGCCCGACTCGGCTGAGCGGCGACGGCCGGAACGAGGGCGAGGGCAAGGGCAACGGCGGCAATTGGTCGGAGCATGGTCGCACCAGTCTACGCCGCCGGCATGCGATTTCGACCCTCAATCTTGCGGGAGAGTCACCATGACCCCCGCCAACTTCCGCGTGGCGGAGCTCTGCGGTCCCGACGAGGAGCGGTGCGGCGAGCGGACGCTGGCGGCGCCATCGAGGCGTCAGGCCGCGTACCTGTACGCGCTGGACCTTGAGGTCGAGGGGCGCGACCAGCGCCTTGGGGGCCTGGGGCTCCTTCTAGACGTCGGCGGACTTCGGTTTCGCGTCACGCGGGGCGATGCGCCGATCATCGTCAACGTCGTCGAGAGCGACGACCGGGAGTCGCTCCAGGATCGCGTCGATGTGGTCCTCGAGCGCGCCCGCCGCCTGCGCGCCGAGAGCGATGACCCGCGCGCGCTGGCAATGCGCGCGCAGCTCCTCGAGGAGGCAGCCGACGCGCTCGTCAAGTCCTCGCGGAAGTTCCTCGACAACCTCGGCGCAATGCGCCGCGAAGGCTGACGCCGGCTTTGGCCGGAAGGGAGATGGACGATGGTGATGACGAGCAACACGGGCCTGCCGGACTCCGGCCAAGCGCTCACCGAGGCCCTGGACGGGGGCGCATACTGGCCGGTCGCGGACCGCATCGAGGCCTTTCGTTCTTCGGTCGAGGAGGCGTGCGAGAACGCGTCCTCCATGTGCGAGGTCCGGCGGGTCGCCGTGTGCGAAGGCTACGACCGCCTGTCGGCCCGCGCTGCGTGGGGGGGCGACAGCCTCCGGAGCTGCGCGCGGCTCATTGACGCCGCGCTCGCCCAGACTCCGCTGCGGGCCACCGACACGTATCTCGCGATGGGCAAACTTATCGCTGCCTCGTTCGCGTTCGAGAGCGTCGACCAGACGCGATTCGGCCTCCGGTACCTGAGTCGGTCAGCGCACGAGGAATCGCCGTTCGGGCCGCTCGTCGAGGCGGTGAACGACGCCGTCGACGTCAAGGAGAAGGAGTTCCTCGACAACTTCGAGGATGCGTTCCGCAGCATCGTCGAGAACCTGAAGGTCAAGCCGGCCGAACTCTACCGCGCGGTGATCGGGTGACCGGACACGTCTCATGGTCGCCGGACTACCGAAGCGGCCTCGGCAGCGCCGACCACAAGCGACACCCGCTCGACGAGGCGATGCGCGACACCGTCCGCGCGGACGAGCTCGAGCATCTCTTCGGTCGCCTCGGCGAGCTCTCGCGCCACATGCCAGGGAAGGCCGCGGCCCACGTGCGCCAGGCCATGGTCGAGCTGGAGAAGGCTCGGCGCGCGGGAGCGTCCGATGCGGCCTGACTGGCGGGTCGTGCTCGCCCTCATGCTTCCGACGGTCGCCATGGCCATCGCGATGCCCTTCGAGCAGCCGGGCCCGGAGGCGGTTCAGGCAGAGCAGGTCTGCGAGGCCATGGGCGGGCAGTACGTCGAAGGCCTGTGCCTCGTGCCCTGCACGGAGGCGCCGTGAGCGGCTCGTTCGCAACCTGGAGCGGCGGGCGATACCGCGACACGCACGCGCCGACAGATGCGGGAGAGTGGGTGCGCAAGGCGCGCGCCGACGAGCACCGGTGCCACCGCGCCGACCATCGCTACGCGGTTTGCGCTGCGCGTTCGGATGCTGAGCGGTCCTGGGCGATGAGCGTGCTCTACACGCTCACCTGGCTCCTCGCGCCGCCGCCCAGGTGTGCCGACTGCGAAGCGTACGCGCACCGGCGCACGTCGCTCTGCGGCGACTGCTTCATGGGGGAGCCTTCGCCATGAGCGCGGAGCTGCGGCGGACCCGCGAGACCATCGCCAAGCGGAAGGCTGCGGGCACCCGGGACGAGTCCGAGGCGTGGGAGGACCCCTCGTGGGAGGACGTGCTCGCAGAGGAGGCCGGCAACCGGGACCCCGAGATACGTGCCCGTCTCGAGGTCATCGAGGACTACGCGGGGTCTCCCGCCGCGGAGGCGCTGCGCCTCCACGCCGACGGGAAGCGCCTCTCGCGGGGCGACCGCGCGAAGGCCCTGAAGTTTCTCGGTGCCTGGTTCGTTCCCGTGGACGGCTTCCGGCTAGTCGCCGGCCTCGACCCCGAGGTCGGCGCGGTCCTGAGGCGGTGGCGGGAGGCTCTTCGGTGACCAAGCTGCAGCGACCCCAGCTCGAGCGCGAGCTCGCGGCGTACGTCACGGCCTACGACGGCGCGGCGGAAGAGGCGAACGTGCGGCCGGAGCTCTTCGCTCAGCCCACGCTCCGCGCGATCGTCGCCGCCGCCCAGGCCGTTGCGGACGAAGGCGGGCTCGTCGACGACGCGCGACAGATTCTCGCCGCGGCTCACCGGCTCGGCCTCAAGCTGCGTGCGGAGGCGCTGACCGACCTGAAGCGCACGCCCCTCGAGGGCGTGGACCCCGTCTTCCACGCCGCCCACCTCGAGGCGCTGAACCGCGAGGGAGCGCTCAAGCGGCACATCCGGGAGCTTGTGGAGCTCGCCGACGGGCACCGCTTCGATGAGGTGAACGCGCTGCTCGCGCGCATGCTCGAGCGCAACATCGGCGATGGCGCCAGGGCGTTCGAGTACTTCAGCTGGAAGGACGCTGTTGGCGAGCTGCTCGAGACCATGGTGCAGGGCGACAGCTCGTGCGCGCGGCACGTCGCGCTCGGCGTGCTCGACCCGCTCGCCGCGCACCTGCTCCCGGGGATGTTCGCCGTCTTCGGCGGGGACACTGGCACGGGCAAGAGCACGTTGGCGCTCTGGCTGATGGAGCGGTGGGCCGAGGCTGGTGGCCAGCCTGCCGTCGTGAGCCTGGAGGATCGCGCGTCTATCTGGGCGAACCGCTGGCTCGGCTCTCGAATCTTCCGCTCCTTCATGAGCCGCAGCGAGATGCGCGAAGCGTTCGCCGCGTACTCGGAGTTCGAGGCGGAGGTGGACTGGGACGCGCAGCGCGGCGGCGTCCAGCAGCTCAACGACAACAGCGTCGCCACCATTCTCGACGGCATGCGAGACGTCGTGCGGAGAGGCGCCGACCTCGTCGTCGTGGACTACCTCCAGGAGGCCGCGGAGCCGGAGCAGACGCCGTCCCGCGCGCGCTTCCTCGCGAACGTAGCCAGAGACGCGAAGGCGGCCGGGAAGCGCCTCGGAGTGCCCGTCGTGATGCTCTCGCAACTCTCGCGGCCGGAGGGCAAGAAGCGGCGCGTGCCCACGCGGTGGGACCTGAAGGGGACCGGCGACCTCGAGAACATGAGCGAGGCCATCGTGCTCCTCTGGAAGCCCGACAAGAGCGGGCCGACGCTCGGCGTCGTCGACAAGTACAAGAACGACGTCGCCGGCGACATGTTTCGCATCGAGCGCGGCGGCGCCGGCACCGTTCGACGGCTCGCTCGCGTCCAGCCCGGCGAACTTGAGCAGGACTCCGAGGAGGCCGTCAGCCAGGCACGCCGCGACCGAGCCGGGGGAGGGTGGTAGTGGTCTGGTTCAAGGTCGACGACGGCTTCTACGAGCACGAGAAAGTGGTCGCGCTGGAGCGCTACCCGGCACGCATCCAAGCCCTCGCGCTGGCCATGTGGACGCTCGCCGGGTCCATGTCCGGGAGCCGCCTGACCGACGGCCGTGTGGAGCCCTGGACCCTCCGGAAGCGCTTCCCGAACCACCGCCCGAGGGACCTGACCGCCGCCGCCACGGCCCTCGTCGAGGTGGGTCTGTGGTCGCGGTCTGGCTCGACCCTGGTCGAGGTTGGGTCGGAGTTCGGTCGAACATGTGCCGGTGTTGCGCTCTACGTGTTCGCGGACTGGTCCCAGTATCAGCCGACGAAGGAACAGGTGCTGGCGAAGCGGGGGCGCGACGCTGGTCGGAAAAGGGCCAAAAACCCCGAGGTCGTCGCGAATCCTCCGCGCGGAATCCACGCGGAGTCGCGGGGGAGTCCACAGGGAGTCGCCACGGAATCCGAGCGGAGTCCACCGGGAATCCAAGCGGACTCCACGGCCCCCGAGCCCGAACCCGAACCCGTACCCGAAATTGCCCCCCTGCCCCCCCGTGCTCCGCCCTCGACCGAGGAGGCCGAAGCGAACCGGCAGGCAGGCAGGCCAAGCAGGGCCGAGGCGCTCTCGAGCTGGGACTGGCACTCGGCGGCCGCGGCGCTGAACGGGGCCTGGGCGTCGTGGCACGGGCACGGGTTCATCGACGACCCGGGGCTGCTCTCGGCGCGATGCCGGGGCTCGCTCGAGGGCCTGCTCGAGGCTCGAACGATGTCGCGCGAGGAGCTCGTCGAGCAGATGAACGCGTTCGCCGAGGTGCACCGGGCGTACGCCGACGACCCGTCGTGCAAGCCGGCGGACTTCAGGCCGATTCGCAAGCACGCCGTCGTGTTCTGCCAGTCGGTGCCTCAGTGGCCGGAGCGGCTGCGCGACGCGAACAGGAGGACAGCATGAGCGACAACGAGGACCGTCCGCTGACGCCAGCGGAGCGCCGCGCGGTAGACGAGCAGATGCGGGCGATTCTCCGGGGAACGAGCGACGACGAGCTTGGCTACGTCTGGGCTCCCCTGCGCGAGGCGCTCGCCGCCACCGAGCGGCTCGCGTCCAGGTGCCGGACGCGAGCCGGAGCGCCGGGAGCAGCCGAGGCGAGCGAGGCGGCCGTCGCCGTGAAGCTCGCGATGTTCTGGCTCGGCCAGTCCATCGCCGCGCAGTCCGTGCAAGACCCGCGGGAGGCGTCGTGATCACGTGGCGCGTCCGGCTCCAGCTCCTCGCTGCCCGCTTCCTCATGCCACGGCACGAATGGCACTCGATGGGGCCGTGGCGACGCGCGCAGTGGCTCAGCCTCTACCGGAACGCTCGCCTTTGCCCGCCCAAGGCGCTGCGGGATGGCGGCGGGCTCAAGTGAGGCGCAACGGGTTGCCATGCAAGTGCGGCAGCGACTTCAGCTCGGAGTACCGGTGCATCTGCGATGGCGTGGACCGCGCCCTCTTCTGGTCGGGTCTCTACCTGTACGGCGTGCCTGCGCTCATCGTGGCGCTGCTCGTCCTCGCGCTGACGGCTCGCCGCGCGCCCGAGCGCCCACCCACGGAAGACCTCCTCCCTCGGGGCGATGTCTTGCGGGTGGGCGGCGCGAAAGCGCGGAGACCTCACATCGGCGAACCGCCGCGATACGGCGAATCCGCAGCCGTGGGGCCAGCGCGGCCGCCCGATAGCGATGCGGAGGCGTGGTAGGCGACCGCGAAGGCGGCGTGGTCGTCTGACATTCCGAGACTGCTCTCACGCTCGCCCGCAGGAGTCTATTGCAGACGCTTTCAATGCCTCGCCGAACCGACATCGACGACATCGAGGAGCGCACGCTGTTCGAGCGCCTGCTCCCTGGCCTGCTCGAGGGCATGGGCGTCGCAGAGGCTGCCGCCGACATCGCGGACACGGCGGACGAGAGCGCCGTCAAGGCGATGGTCAGGGACGCACGTCGTGTCATGCGTCGGCAGTGGGCCCGCCAGGCCCTCTCTGAGCAGCTCGACGCCATCCGAGCCATCAGCGTCGAGCGTGCTCGTTTCCGGGTCGAGAGCGTCGCTGACCGCGCCGTAGAAGCCCTCGTCGAGTGCCTCGACCCCGAGAACCACCCGCGGGACCGCATCAACGCCGCCAAGACGCTGCTGAACCGCGCGGGCCTCCCGGAGGTCAAGGAGGTCCGCACCGGGCCTGCCGCTGACGTGGAGCGGATGAGCGACAGGGCGCTCTTCGAGGCCGTCCGGAACGTCATCGACGTAGAGGCTCAGCCGGTGAGGCCTGGCACGGATGTTGGTGGCACGGTTCGTGTCGCCCAACCTGGCACGGCTCTTGTTGGCACAGAACTTGGCGGAGGGGGGTTGGGGGCCGGTACCCCCTCTGCAAAAAGTGAAGAGACCGCCCGTGTCGACTCTGAGCTAACGACCGCAGACATTGCGTATCAAGGGCGAAAACCCCCGAAGAAGCG
>JBCCAW010000268.1:0-7853 GCA_039814655.1 Myxococcota bacterium
CCGAGCTCCAGCCGAACGCCCGGGGCGAGGCGCCGGCTCCGGTCGACCACGACCGTGGCGTCGTTGACTTCGCCGACGGCGGCCTCGGTCCCGGTCCGCTCGCGCACGATGGTCCGCACCACGGGCGCGCGCGCGGCCTGCGGCACGCAGGCTTTGAGCGCGTCGGCGAGGGTGCTCAGCCGGTCCTCGAGCGCTTCCACGGCCTGCGCGGCATGCTCCCGGAGTTCCGCGGTCTCGGCCTCGAGCTGCGCCTCCGCGTCCCGGAGCAACTCCACCGTCTCGCTCAGCTGGCGCAGCACGCGGTCGAGGCATTGGAGCTCTTCGGCCGCGCGCCGCCGCGCCTCGGGAACGTCCACGGGTTGCGCCGCGGCCGCGGCAGGCGCGGCGAGGTTGAGGCCGGCGGCGAGGTTGAGGCCGGCGGCGAAGGCGAGGACGGCGGGGAGGACGGCGCGGGCCATACGGTTGAGACGCGCGAGGGCGCGAAAGGCTTCAGGCGAGCGGGGACGACGCGCTCCTTTCCGCGTGCCGTGGCGTCGAGCCTTCCCAGCCGCGGGGGGCCGGCACCATTGCGGCGCCCCTGCGGCCCTGGTACCTCCCGCGGCCATGCTTTCGACGCAGGCACGCCGCTCCTCCTCGCCTCTCCTTCTGCTGGCGGGTCTCCTCCTCGCGGGCGCGTGCGGAGGCGACTCCGCGGCCGGCGGAGACGATGCCGGCGTCGACATGGAAGTCGACGCGGGGCCCGAGCTCTCGGAGCTCTACGGACCCTGCACCATGGACTCGGACTGCGAAGGGCCGGACCCCGTTTGCCTGACCGTGGGGTACCCGGGCGGCCTCTGCTCCCGGGCTTGCTTCATCGATGCGACCGACCCGGACGTCCGTGACGCGACCAACTGCCTCCAGACCTTCCCCAACGGCACGCAGCGCTTCGGTGCGTGCGTGCAGGTGGATGGCGAGGACGCCTGCCTCCCCATCTGCGTGGCGGACATCGACTGCGGAGGCGGCGCGCTCGCCTGTGTGACGCTCCGCCCGGCGCCGGGCGCGAGCACGACCGTCGACGTCTGCCGTCCCCGCTGACGGGCGCCGAGCGGCCCGAGCGGGGCTGCGGGTTCAGCGCTCCCGGCGCGGGTCCGCCTCGTACTGCATCGCGCCGAACACGTTGCCTTCCGTGTCGCGGAAGAACATCAGCGTCCCGACGCCGACGATGACCGACCGCGCCATGGCCACCTCTCCGCCGGCTTCGGCCACCGCGGCCTCCACGGCGTCGAGGTCCTCGACGGCGAGGGTGCACTCGAAGCCGACGGTCCGCTCGCCCGGGGCGAGCTGGCGACGCCGCTGGAGCGCGCCGCGTAGGCCGCCATCCTGGCCATCTTCGATCTGGTAGAAGCCCGGCGGGCCCCAGGCCGTGAGGGTCCAGCCGAAGACATGCTCGTAGAAGCGTCGGGCGCGCTCCACGTCGTCGGCGTTGATGGCGTAGTGGGCAATGTGCGGCATGGGATGGGTCCTTTCCCGGAACGACACGGGACGGGGGAATCGAGCGAATGCTGCCGTCCCGGCGCCGAAAAGCCGAGAGGTGGATGAGTCGTTCAGTCCCCAGAAGCACCCTCGGGATTTCCGACGACTTCCCTTGACTGGGACATCGTTTACAGTCACATTGGCATTATCTTGCATCAACGGCCGGTCCTCGGCTCTCGACTGAGCAGTTTCATGGTCAAGACTCTTCGCACGCTTCTTCTTGCTGCCTTTCTCACCGCGGGCCCCGCCGTGGTCACCGTCGTCGCGACGCCCTCCGCCGCCGCCGCCGATGCGGGTGGCTCGTGGTGGAGCCGCGTGCGTCGCGCGTGGCGTGCCCGCGTTGCGGCGCGCTCCACGGCCGTGCCCGAGATGAGCGTGGACGCGGCCGGCTCCGCGGGTGCGCTCTTGATCGGCGGCGCGCTCCTCATCGCGAGCGGCCGTCGCCGCCGCGATGAGGATCTCGCCTGAGCCTCGCGCCCGCCGCATGGCAATGGTCCTTCGGACCCGATTGGCGCTGGCGCCGTGTGTGCTGGCGGCGGAAGCCCTCGTCCTCACCGCGGTCTTCGACGCGCTCCCGCTCGCGGCGGCCTTCCCCGCGCTTCGCTACGCCGGGTGGGTCGTTGGCTTCGGCGCGGTCTTTCTGACGACCCTCGCGGCCATCGCGATCTCCCGGCGCCGGTCCGGAGGCCCGCGGAACACGCGGCCTCTCTCGCCGCCCTCGCGTCCGGGGACGGCGCTGGCTTGGCTCGTTCACGCCGCCGCCTTCGCGCTTCTCTTTCCGGCCATCGCGCTCCTCCTGGAGGCGCCAAGCGCGACCACGCTGGCTGTCTCGGCGCTCCTCTTCGCGCTCCTCGTGCTGTCGGCGGCGGCGGCCACGCTTCGGCCGGAGAGCTGGCGGCGCTTCCTTCGCGCCGAGCGATGGGCCCTCGCCGGAGCCTTCGCGCTGGCATGCCTCGGCCTCGGCGCCGGCCTGCTCGCCATGCGTCTTTGGGATGGGCTCGCCGACGTCACGCTCGCCCTCGTCGTCCCGGGCCTCGCGCTCTTCTCCTCCGGGGAGATCGTCGTCCACGCGGAGACGCGCTTGGTCGGACTCGACGGCTTCGTCGTCGAGATCGCGCCGGTGTGCGCCGGCATGGAAGGGCTCGGGCTCATCCTCGTGCTCTCCGTCGCGTGGCTGATCGTCCGCCGGGAGCATTTCTCCTTTCCCCGCGCCTTGCTCCTCGTGCCGCTCGGCCTGCTCGCCGTCTTCCTGGCGAACGTGGGCAGGATCGTGGCGCTGATCCTCTTCGGCGCGCGCATCGACCCGAGCGTCGCCCTCGGCGGCTTCCACTCGAAGGCCGGATGGCTGTTCTTTTGCGCCGTCGCCTTGGGCCTCGCGACGCTCGCGCACCGCACCCCCTTCTTCGCGCGCGCGCCGGCGAAGGAGCGAGGCCTCGTGTATCCGGCCGCGCCCTATCTGGCCCCGCTGCTCGCGCTCGTGGGCACCGGGATGCTGACGGGGCTCTTCGCGGCGGGTCTCGATGCGCTCTACGCGCTCCGAATCGTCGCGGCGGCGGCCGCGCTCTTCGCCTTCCGCCGCTCCCTCCCGCTCCGGCTCCAGGCCCCCGCTCCCGCGGCCGTCGCCCTTGGCCTCATCACCTTCGTCGCGTGGTTCGTGCTGCATCCCCAGCCCGCGCCGGAGGCCGTAGGCGCGCTCGTCGCCGAATGGCACACGCTCTCGCCCTTCGAGGCGGCGCTGTGGACGTCCTTTCGCATCCTCGGCTCGGTGCTCGTGGTGCCCGTGGTCGAGGAGCTGGCCTTCCGTTCCTTCCTGCTTCGGCGCCTCGCCGACGCGGACTTTCAGAGCGTGCCGCTCACCTGCCGGCGGGCTCTGCCCGTGCTCGGGTCGTCGCTCGCCTTTGGGCTGACGCACCAGAGCGTCGTGGCCGGCACCGTGGCCGGTTTGCTCTTCGCGTACGCCCAGGCCGCGCGGGGACGTACGGAGGACGCCATCGTCGCGCACGTGGTCGCGAACGCCGCCGTGGCCGCGGCGGTGCTGCTCGCCGGCCAGTGGTGGCTCTGGGCCTGAGAGGGCTCAGGGCGCCCAGCTCGAGCAGCTCGAACGCCTCCCCGAGCGGGGACCTACCGCGCGCTCTCTCGCGCCGTCTAACGTTCGCGGTCAATCTCCGACTCACGGACGCACCGCGAGAGCGAGTGCAGAGGACCGGTATGTCGCGCCCACCCATCGTTCGCTTCCTGCTGGCGACCTCGCTCGCCAGCTTCGTGCTCTCTCCCGCCGTTCAGGCGCAGGATTCGGCGTCTTCGGCGGAGGGTGAGCCGGGGCCGGAGCAAGGGGCCCCAGGCAGTGACGACGGGGGCGCGGCGGCGGAGACGGGCCCCGTACCGCCCTCGGTCATCGAGCTCGTCGAGGCGCCCTGGCCTGCGGACGTCGAGGCCGGCGAGGAGCCCGTGGCCGTGCTCCTCGAGATCGTCATCGGCGCCGATGGCCAGGTCGGCGAGGCGCAGGTGCTCGGCGGTCCCGAGGCTTTCCACGCCGCTGCCCTCGCGGCCGTTCGCGCCTCGCGCTTCGGCGCCGCCCGGGTGGAGGGCGAGCCCGTCGAGGCGCGCATCCGCTTCGAGTACGTGTTCCGGCCGCCGCCGCCGCCGGAGCCGCCGCCTCCGCCGGCCACGGGCGTGCTGGAGGGCCGGGTCCTGGCGCCCGAAGGGGACGAGGGGATCGCCGGCGCGCGCGTGCTCGTGACGAGCAGCTCGGGCGCGGGCGTCGAGCGTGAGACCACCGTTGGCGAGGACGGCGCCTTCGCCTTCGAGGACCTGCCGCCGGGCGAGTATTTCGTGGTGCTCGACGCCGTGGGCTTCGACGGCGCGGAAGCGACGGAGACCGTGGTGCCGGGCGAAGCCACGGCGGTCACCTACCGGCTCCGGCTCAGCTCCGGCGCGGCCGACGAGGGCGGCCTCGTGGCCCGGGCCCGCGTGGACCCTCCGCCGCGGGAGGTGACGCGACGGCGAATCCGGCAGGAGGAGCTGACGCAGATCCCGGGCACGCGCGGCGACGCGCTCCGGGCCATCGAAATCCTCCCCGGCGTCGGCCGGCCGCCCTTCGGGACCGGGCAGATCATCATCCGTGGCTCCGCCCCCAACGACTCCGAGGTGTTCATCGAGGGCATCCCGGTGCCGCTCCTCTATCACTTCGGCGGGCTCACGAGCGTTTACAACTCGCGCTTGCTCACGCAGATCGACTTCATCCCGGGCAACTTCTCCTCGCGCTACGGCCGGCGCATCGGCGGTATCATCGAGGTCGAAACGCGGGACCCGGCGAGCGACGGGCTCCACGGCGTCGTCGAGTTCGGCGTCATCGACACGTCCGTGCTCGCCGAGTTCCCCATCGGCGAGAACGCGAGCATGGCCCTCGGCTTTCGCCGGAGCCTCATCGACCTGGTCTTCTCGTCCATCGTGCCCGACTCCATCGGCGTCACGCAGGTGCCCGTCTACTACGACTGGCAGACGGTCCTGAGCTGGCGCCCGACCTCGAAGGACCGCATCCGCTTCCAGCACTACGGCGCCTCGGACGCCTTCGAGCTCTTCCTCGACGACGGCCTCGGTTCGGACCCGGCCGTCAGCGGCAACCTGGGCCTCACGACGCGCTTCGGCACCTTTCAGATGGGATGGGACCGGCAGATCAACGACGACACGGAGCTCGACGTCGACGCCGCCTACGGCCCGCAGGCCCTCGACTTCGGCCTCGGCAACTCCCTCGATTTCGAGCTCTTCGTGCACCAATTCTACCTGCGCACGGAGGTCCGGCAGCGCGTCAACGACTGGTACAAGCTGACCTACGGTGCGGATCTCAGCCTGTCGCCCTTCCGCGTCGACTTCACCGGGCCGCCGCAGCAGCAGCAGGAGGGCGCCGGCGAGTTCGACCCGCTGTCTTCCGCGGACATCTCGACCACCTCGCTCAGCGAGCTCGCGGGGCGCCCGGGCGTCTACGTGGAGAACGAGTTCCGGCCCACGGACGAGTTTCAGCTCATCGCGGGCCTCCGCTTCGACTACGACGACCGGACCCAGGACTACGCCATCGACCCGCGCCTCGTCGCCAACTGGGACGTGACCGAGGGCCTTCGCCTCAAGGGCGGCGTCGGCCTCTACAGCCAGCCGCCGGAGTTCAACGAGTCGGCGCCGGAGGTGGGCAACCCGGACCTCGACATGATCCACTCGGTGCACGTGGGCGCGGGCTTCGAGTACGAGATCGCCGAGGGCTTCCGCGTCGGCGTGGACGGGTTCTACAAGTACCTCTGGGACCGGGTCGTCTCCACGGAGAGCGGCGTCGAGCCCTTCTTCAGCAACGAGGGCATCGGCCGCATCTACGGCGCGGAGATCAGCGGCAAGCTCGAGCAGGGTCCGGGCCGCCCTTTCTTCGCCTACCTGAGCTACACGCTCAGCCGCAGCGAGCGCCGGGACCGGCCCGGCGAGCCTTGGCGCCTCTTCGACTTCGACCAGACGCACATCTTCACGCTGAGCGGGGTCTACAACCTTCCCAAGGGCTGGAGCCTCGGCGCCACCATGCGCGTGGTGAGCGGCAACCCCACGACGCCGGTCATCGGCGGCATCTACGACAGCCTGAACAACGTCTACCAACCGGTGAACGGACGCATCAACAGCATCCGGAACCCCAACTTCCACCGCCTCGACTTCCGCGTCGAAAAGAAGTGGACCTTCCAAAGCTGGAACCTGGCGCTCTTCCTGGACATCCAGAACATCTACAACCGGCAGAACCAGGAAGGCCTCAGCTTCAACTTCGATTACTCGGAGAGCACGCCGATCAACGGCCTGCCCATCATCCCGGCCCTCGGGCTCCGTGGAGAGCTTTGATGCGACGCGACACCCTCCGCCTCACGGCGCTCCTCGCCCTCGCCCTCGTCGGCTGCGGCGACACCCTCGACCCCGTCAGCCTCGTCACGCGACCGCGCGTGCTCGGCTTCGAGCTCAGTGTCCAAGGCGACGCCGAGCGCACTACGCCGCGCCCGGGTGAGACGCTCGACCTGACCTTGCCCTTCGCCTTTCCCGCTGAGGCGCAGGGCATCGACTTCGTCGGCGTGGCGTGCCTCGGCGTCGACGTCGGCTTTGGCATCCCCTTCTGCGCCAGCGAAGACAGCGTCATCGCGCCGCTGGCGTCCCGGTCCGTGGCCCCGGACGTCCCGGCGGTGTCTTTCACCGTACCCGCGGACTTTCCCGCAGACGGCGAGCTGCTCGTGATCGCGGCGGCCTGCGCCGGCGGCGTCGTCGATCCGGAGCTGCTCGCCAGCGCCCTCGACATCACCGCGCCTCCGACCGGTGGCCTCGAGGTCTGCGCGGACGGCGTCGGGACCGGCGACCTCCTCCAGAGCGTCATCCCCCTCCAGCGCGCGGCGGAAGACTCGAACCAGCGTCCTCTTCCCCTCGTCGACGTGCGCCTGGGCGACCGCCCGCTTGCGCCGGACCCCGGCGGCGTTCCCGGTTCTCCCTGCTCGGGTATGGGCCTCGAGAACTTCGTCGTGGATGGCGGCGACGTCGAGCTCATCGTCGCGTCCGCGGCCGGCACCTTCGACGACTTCTTCGTGCTCGATGGGGACGACCAACCCGTGTCGCGCGTGGAGGCGATGCAACACGCCTTGCTCATCACGGCCGGTGAGGTCGAAGCGAACTTCATCTTCACGGAGCGCGAGGACCTCGTCGAAGACACGACCTACACGCTCCCCACGACCGAGGACCGGCCGCCGGGGCCCGAGGGCAGCCTCGAGCGCCTTTGGTTTTCCATTCGCGACGAGCGCGGCGGGCTCCGTGTCGAGAGCCGCGCCTACTGCCTCGTCCCCGGGGCCTGAGTTCGCTCGATCAGGTGCGCAGGAGGCCCGGGAGCGGCGCTTCGCAGCTCCGGTCCATCGCCCCCTGGTCGTACTGATAGTAGTACCAGGGCTCGAGCGGGATGGTCCCCGTGAACGCGCTCCGACCCGGCACCTGCCACGCGCGCCGCGGCACGTCGAAGGCGTCGAGGTAGGTCGTCGTCCACTGGAAGAGCGACACGCCCACGCGCCGCTGCTGATTCGAGTTCCGCTCCGCCTCCTCCGAGTACATCGGGACGAGCGGGTCCACAGCCCGGTTGCGGAAGTCGAAGTAGCGGCCCGTGTTGAATCGGCCCCCGGCGCTGCCGAAGGTGATGAGCGGGATGTTGTCGCCGTGGTGCGTCGTCGGGCCCGCTTCCTGGCCCCACCAGACGAGGGTGTTGTCGAGCATGGTGCCCTCGCCCTCGGGGATCGCGTCGAGGCGGCCGACGAACTCCATGAAGGCCTGAGCGAACCAGTTCCGCTTGC
>JBCCAW010000729.1:0-2528 GCA_039814655.1 Myxococcota bacterium
CTGGACGCTCCGCCGCGGCGCGAGGGGGCCGCCGCCGCCGAGGCGCCGGCTCGGGCCGAGGCGCCCACGGTGGCCCGCATCGTGCGCGCAGCCGTTCCCGGCACGGAACCTGGAGGCATCTTGCCTCCGGCGCTCCGCGCGGGCCGGCGCCTGGCGCGCGGCGCCGTTCTGGCGACGGGGCCCGGCGAGGTCGTCGTCGACCTCGGGCGCGCGGGCCGGGTGACGCTGGGTCCCGAGAGCCTGGCGCGCTTCGACGGCCCCGAGCCGGCGGTGGTTCTCCTCGCCCGGGGCCAGGCCCACGCGGCGCGGCCGCCCCAGGGAAACGGGCCGCGGACGCCGCTTCGCCTGGGAACCCCGGCGGGGACGCTCGTGCTCGAGAGCTCCGGTGAGGCCTTCGTGCTGGCGCTCGCGGACGGGCGGGGTTGGGTCGCTCAGCTCGCCGGGCTCGGCCGCGCGCGCACGGGCGCCGAGGCCACCGAGGCCGAGAGCGCGGGGCGGCCGGCGACCGTCGAGCTCACGCCCGGGCGCGCCCTGGTGCTCGGCGCCGACGCCTCCCTCGAAGGTCCGGTCACCCTGGCGGCGGCGGAGGGCGCGGCGGCGCCGCGTGCGCAAGGTTCGGGCTCGCCGCCGGCCTCCGCGGTGGTCGCGCGCACGCGGGGCGCGGACCGCGCCGTCGACACGCTCCTCGAGGCGGCGAGTCGCCTCGCGGAGGAGGGCGCGAGGCTCACGCGCATGCAGCAGTCCTACGTGGAGGACGACCGGCGCGAGCTCGCCCAGAGCCTCCAACCCGTGCTCGTGCGCCACAGCCAGTCCCTCGGACGGCTCCGTGAACGGCTGCGCGTCCGTGCGGAGCGCGCGGGCACGCTTCACCTTCTGGCTGAGCGTGCGGAATCCGCGGAGCGCGCCGCGCGCCTCGCCACGGCCCTCGGCCGGGAAGACGGCGCCCTGCTGGCCCTCGAAGCGCCGGCCGGAGGCCTCAGAACATCGCCCGTGCCTCGAGACGAAAGGCGAGGATCGTCGCCCCGTCCATCCGAAAGCGCTGCCCCGGCAGGTCGATGACCGGCCGATGGTGCGGGTCGCGGATGCCCCCCGCGCAGCTTCGCGGGTCGCTCGCCGGGCGGGTCGTGCCGCTGTTGCAAGCGCGCGTGAAGGTCAGCAGGTAGGGCGTCTGGTAGGCGAGGGTGCTCGCGAAGCGGAAGGCGACGTAGCGGGCGACGCGAAGCTCCACGCCGAGCGTCGTGCCCAGGCGAAGCCGCTGCTGGACATCGGTCAGGCCCGTAAAGGGCACGAGGGCGAGGCCCGCGTCTTCGCAGCCCTGACCCGGTGCCGGCGCGCCCTCGCAGGCGGGCGTGGTGAGCGCGGGGTGGTCGCTTGCCCCCAAAGCGTCGAAGAGCGGCGAGTAGTCGCGCCCCGGCGAGAAGAAGTGGAGGTGGCCCCGAACGTCGAGGCTCAGGCGCTGCTGCGCCTCGCGGTTCTCCCAGGGGAGAAAGGCGGTCCCCACGGTCCAGAAGCCCTCCGTCGGGGGCCGGCGACGTCGGTGGCCCGGGAGCGCACCGGCCGGGGCGTAGCGGCCTTCGGCGCGGCCGGTCCAGGCCAGCGCCATGCCGAGGCCCGTGTAGACCTCGGCGCTTCGGTAGCGACGGCTGAGCCGCGTCTCGGCGGTGAAGGCGTGCGTCGCCGGGCTCACTCCCGGAGAGCAGCCCTCCTGGTTCGCCGCGCAGGGGCGGAGCGGACGGCCGACGCCGAGGTCGAGGCCCGTGCGGAAGGTCCACGTGGGGCTCTCCGGGCGCCGGGCCTGGTTCAGGGGGCTGAAGGCGACCCCCAGCCGGAGCTCGTCGATGCCCGAGCGCGTGGGGCTGATGAAGGGGAGCTCGAAGAGTGGCTCCCGCCCGGCCGTTCCCGGGGCGTCGAGGCGCGAGGCGCCGGCGCCCCGGGCGTCGAGGCGTCGGTCGTCCCGGAGCACGAGGGGCAGCCGGGCGTAGAACGCCGTGTCCCGGAAGAGCCCGACGTCCAGGCCGAGCTCGAGCTCGTTGCGGAGGTGGAGGTAGCGCCCGACGGTCTCGAAGCGCACGCCGAGCGGATCCCCGGTCTCGCGTTGGATGCGACCGGTGAGCCGGGTTCGGCGAAAGGCCACGCGCGCATGGAGGTCGAAGCGGTCGCCGGCCTCCGCGGCATCGACGACGTCCGTGTAGCTGATCGGGTCCGAGAGCAGCCGGAGCGGCTCATCGCCGCGGGCGGCGCCGGGCGCGGCGAGCAAGCCCAGGGTGAGGGCGAAGGTGAGGAGGCGGCGAGCGCAGGCCTTCACGGGCCGGCGTCCGTGACCGCCGCATCCGTGACCGCCGCATCCGTGACCGCCGCGTCCGTGACCGCCGCATCCGCGAGGCCGGCGTCGAGCCCGGGCGCATCGGGCGCTCCAGCGTCGCGGTTGCCGCCCGTCCCGGGCGCGTCGACCAGCTCCGGCGGGGGCAGGGTGAAGACCTCGGCGAGGCCCACCAGACTAAGCTCCGGCGTGCCGCCGGAGAGCGCGA
>JBCCAW010000764.1:0-2278 GCA_039814655.1 Myxococcota bacterium
CGCCACGAAGGCCGCGCGAATGCGCTTGCCGTCGCCGGTGCGAATGGGCGTGCGCTGCAGGTCCGGGTCCGTGCTGATGAGCCGCCCGGAGGCGCCCACGGTCTGCTGGAAGGTCGCGTGCACGCGGCCCGTCTCCGGGTGAATCGCTTCCTTGAGCACCCGCGTGTACGTGTTGATGAGCTTCGCCAGCGCCCGCTGCTCCAGCACCAGCCCGGCGATCTCGTGCTTCGGCGCCAGGCGCTCGAGCACGTCCGCGGCCGTCGAGTAGCCGGTCTTGGTGCGCTTCAGGATGGGCAGCTTCAGCTCATCGAAGAGCACCTCGCCGAGCTGCTTGCTCGAGGCGATGTTGAACGCGCGCCCCGCGAGCCCGTGAATGCGCGCCTCGACTTCGCCTTTGCGCGCCGCGAACTCCGCGCCCATGCGGTCGAGCTCGTCGCCGTCCACCAGAATGCCTGCCTGCTGCATGCGCGCGAGCACGCGGGCCATGGGCAGGCTCAGGTCCTGCAGCAGCTCCGCCTGCCCCTCGCGCGCGAGCGCGTGTTCGATCTCCGGCCAGAGCGCCGCGATGGCGCCGGCCTGGTGGCAGGCCCAGGTCGCGAGCGCCTCCCGCGGAACCGTCGCGAGGCCCTTTCGCTTCTTGCCGCTCCCGGTCAGCTCCTTCAGCGGTACGAGCGTGCGCTGGAGATGGCGCTTCGTGAGCTGCTCGAGGCCGTGGGGCAGGTCGCGCGTCGGGTCGGCTAGAAACGAGCCCAGGCGCGTGTCGCCGACCACGCCCTCCAGCGTGGCGCCCTGGCGTCCGAGCAGCGTCAGCAGATCGCGCGCGTCGTGCGTGACCTTCGCCTTCGCCGCATCGCCAGCCCAGGCCGCGAGCGCGGCCAGGGCGCCCGGTCCGAGGCCGTCCTCCCCGTCGATGGGCAGGTAGCGTCCGGTCTCCCCGCCTTCCGAGAGCGGCGCGAAGGCCACGCCCAGGAGCCGCCCGTGAATCGGCGAGGGGAGGGTGTGTACCGGCAGCACCGCCGCGGGACCGAGCTCCGCGAGGTACGCCTTCGCGTCCTCGAGGCGCGCGAGCGCCGCGTAATCGCCCTCCGCCGCAGCTTCCCGCGCGTCGTCGCCGCTCAGGAGCGAATAGAACTCGAGCTCCTTGAAGAGCCCGTCGATGGCCGCCGCATCGGGCTCGGGAATGGTCAGGTCCGCGATGCCCGCGCCCACGGTCGCCACGTGCTGGTCGATGGTCGCGAGCTGCTGCGAGAGCCGGGCCTGCCCGGCGTAGGTCTCGAGGGTCTCCCGGCGCTTGCCCTTCATCGTGGGCGCCGCGGCGAGAATGCCCTCGAGGTCGCCGTGTTTCTCCAGCAGCGCGACGGCGGTCTTCTGGCCGATGCCCGGCACGCCGGGGATGTTGTCGATCTTGTCGCCGAGGAGCGCGAGGTAGTCGACGAACTTCGCCGGCGGCACGCCCCACTTCTTGCGCACGAGCTCCGCGTCGAAGGACACGTCGCGCACCGTGTCCACCATGCGCACGTGCGGGCCCACGAGCTGGGCGAAGTCCTTGTCGCCGCTGATGATGTGGACCTCGTGGCCCGCCGCCAGCGCCTCGCGCGTGAGCGTCCCGATCACGTCGTCGGCTTCGACGCCGGGCACGCTCAGCGTGGGGAACCCGTGCGTCTCCACGAGGCGGCGGATCCACGGGAGCTGCGTCCGGAGATCCCCGGGCATGGCGGGGCGCTGCGCCTTGTACTCGGGGTAGGCCTCGTCGCGAAAGGTGCGCCCCGGCGCGTCGAAGACCACGGCGCCGCGCGTGGGCCGCTTGCCGGCGAAGATCTTCCGGAACATCAGCGCGAAGCCGTAGCTCGCGTTCGTCGGAAGGCCGGCCTCCGTCGAGAAGCTCATGGGGATCGCGAAGAAGGCCCGAAAGGCCATCGCGCTCCCGTCGACGAGCACCACCCGCTCCACGCGACGAGCCTACACCGGCATCGCGTGGAGCCCCGTGCGCGAACCCCCTCGGCGCCACCTAAGGGCAGCGCCAAGGGCGCCCTCTAACGCCGCCGGCGCCGTCGCGCGAAGAGCACCAGACCAAGCCAGGCCATGCCCGCCGCGCCGCCGCCCGCCGCGCAGCCGCCGCCGCCGCCGCCGCCGACGCCGAAGTCGATGCCCGCGCCCGCGTCGCCGCCGGGACCCAGGTCCGGCGCCGGGTTGCATACCTCCGGCGTGCAGGCGTCGGCCTCCGTGTCCGGACCCGTACCCGGGTCGCAGGTTTCGTCCTCGTCGATGACGCCGTCGC
>JBCCAW010000742.1:0-2452 GCA_039814655.1 Myxococcota bacterium
CATCGGCTTCAACCAGGACCTCGCCTGGTCCCACACGGTCTCGACGGGCGAGCGCTTCACCTTCTACGCCCTCGAGCTCGATCCGAACGATCCCTTCTCCTACGTGTACGGCGACGAGATGCGGCCCATCGAGAGCGACGACGTGACCATCGAGGTGCGGCTGTCCGACGGCACCGTCGAGGAGCGCACGGAGACCTTCTACCGCAGCCACTACGGGCCCATCGTGGACCTCGGGGGCATCAGCGATCTGCTGGGCGGCTGGCCGAACTCCGGCGGCGAGGCCTACACCTTCCGGGACGCCAACATCGACAACGTGCGGGCCATCGAGCAGTTCCTGGCCATCGGCCAGAGCCGCACCGTCGAAGAGCTCGAGAACGCGCTCCGGCTCATCGGCCTGCCCTGGGTGAACACCATCGCAGCGGACCGGGACGGCGGCGCCTTCTACGCGGACGTGACCGTGGTTCCCGGGGTCAGCGCGGAGAAGGCCAACGGCTGCGTCGACCGGCCGACCATTCGCTTGCTCGCGCTCAACGGGCTCACGGCGCTCAACGGCTCGCGACCGGACTGCGAATGGACCGCTGGCCCGGGCGCGCCCGACGACATCCTGGGCTTCGACGAGCTGCCCAAGCTCCGGACGACGAACTACGTCGGGAACTCCAACGACAGCTACTGGCTCAGCAACCCGGACAACCTGCTCACAGGCTTCTCGCCGCTCATCGGCCTGGAGAACATCGAGCAGACGCTGCGGACGCGCCTGGGCTTCGTGCAGGCCGAAGAACGCCTCGCGGGAACGGACGGCCTCGGCGAGGCCGGCTTCACCGTGGAGAACGTGCGCGACGTGCTCTACGGCAACCGGGACCTGGCCTGGGAGCTCCTGGGCGACGACGTGCTCGCGCTCTGCGACGCCACGGAAGACTGGGACGCGACCGCGTGCGGCGGCGATCCGCTGAGCGACAACGCGACGGAGGCCGCATCGGCCTGCGGCATTCTCCGGAGCTGGGACGGGCTCTTCGAGACGACGAGCGTGGGCGCCGGGCTCTGGAACGAGACCTGGCGCCGGCTCCGCGGCACCAACGGCCTCTGGGCGACGCCCTTCGACGCGGCGGACCCGGTGAACACGCCCCGGGAATTGGCCGACACGGCGGCGGTGGCGACTGCCGTGCGCTGCGCCCTCGGCGCGTCCGTGGACTTCTTCGTCGACGAGTCCGTGCCCCTCGACCGCCCCTGGGGCGAGCTCCAGTTCCGCCCGGTGGGCGACGAGAGCATCCCCATCCATGGCGGCGCGGGGCGCTCGACCTTCAGCGTGATCAGCTCGCGCTGGGTGAGCGGCCAGGGCTACAGCGACATCCCCACGGGCAACTCCTACATCCAGGCCGTGACCTGGACCGACGACCCGGCGTGCCCGGATGCCTACAACATCCTCACCTACTCCCAGTCGACGGACCCGGCCTCGCCCTACTTCGCCGACCAGACGCGGCTCTACGCCGAGGAGCGCTGGAACGACGTGCCCTACTGCGACGCGGACGTCGCCGCGGCGGAGATCGACCGGGTGACGATCACCAACGCACCGGCCATGTAGGCCCGGCGCGCGGACCCAGGCGGGGAGCCGAAGGCGCCGGGGCGCGCTCCTGTGTACAGTGCGCGCCGTGATGGCGCGTTTGCCTCCCGGCTGGGTTCGGCTGCCGGAGCCCGTCGAGGCGGTGCTCCTCGCACGACTCGCGACGGCGAAGGAGCACCGCACGCCGCTCCGGGCGCATGCGACCGAGCTCCGAGCGCGGCCGCTTCGCTGCGTGCGTGGCGAGGCCGTGCTGCTCCGTGGCGTGGACCACGGCACGCGGCCACCGCGGGAACTCCGGTGGATCGACGCCGACGGGGTGGCCCTCCCCTTGCCCGCCGCGCTCGCGGCGCTGGCGTCGCGGCTTCCGCTGGCCCTCGACACGCACGCTAGGCGCGCCGATTGGGTGCGCGTGGCCGGCGCGGCCTCCCCGGACCTGCTCGGCGGCGTGGTCGTCGAGAGCCCCGGCGAGCTGCGCTTTCAGCGCCGGCCAACGCGCGCGGAGCACGCCGAGGCGACGCGCTTTCCCGCGCCCATCGAAGCCCTCGCGCAGGGCCGACTGGCCGTGGTCGTGGCCTCGACGGGGAGCCTGATGCGCCTCGTCGTCGCCGTTGCGCCCGACGGAAGCGTCCAGGTCGAGTCCCGGGAGCGACTCCACGCGGGCCCCGTATGCCGAAGGGCCTGGGTGCATTGAATGGAGCGGTCTGAATGGCGCGGGTGACCGGACCGCCGGCCTTCGTCCGTGCACCGGAGCGGCCGGACACGCTTCCACTCCTGCGCCTCGCCTGGGGCGCGGGACCCGAGGTGCTGCGCCGTGCGGCCCGGGCCCTTCAGGCCTCCGGTCTCGGGCGCGCCGTCCTCGAAGGCCTCGCCGCCGGCGACGTATGGCTCGGAGAC
>JBCCAW010000443.1:0-5112 GCA_039814655.1 Myxococcota bacterium
CGCAGCTCGTCGTCCAAGACGCGCATGGCCAGCGATCCCGGGGGTAGGGGGAGCGTAACCCCGCGGGGCACTGGGAAGATGCCGGTCGGGAAGCTCGCCGCGCGCGCCTCGACGCTGTTCGGAGGCAGCTCGACGAAGCGGATCTCGTCGATGAGGAAGGCGGTGGAGCGCCCGTTTCCACCTTCGGCCACGTGAAAGACGCCGCGCTCCTCCAAGTAGCGAGTCGGGTCCGGCAGCGGGATCGCGATGAGCTGCCACTCCGAGGTCAAGGGAATGCCGACGTCGGTCTCGACGAGTCGAGGGTTTGCTTCGAGATCGATGCCGAAGCCGATGACGTCGAGCACCTGTTCGACACCGTCTTCGGCTCCTCGGACCCAGGCGGTCATGGCGTTGAAGCGGCTCAGGTCCTGGCCCTCGCCGGCCAGTATCGTGAAACCCGTGAAGCCCTCCTCGGGTACGCCGACGCGGAGCGCGCTCTCGCCGAGGAAGCTGTCGGCGGCCGGCTCGAGGAACTCCGCGGAGCCGGCGAAGAAGGCGCGCACGAAGCCGTCCTCCAGCCCGTCGGTGAACACCGGCAGGCCGCCCAGGTTCACCTCCACGGGAGTGTCCAGGCTGACCGCCCCGAGCGTGCTGCGCAGGAGGCCCCGTCCCGGGGCCGCGCCCGTAAGCTCGGCGCCCGCGAGCGTGACCACGCTGTCGTTCGGAACCGAGAGGTCCACGAGCGAGGTGACGTCTTCCTGGGACCCGTCGCTGAAGAAGCCGATGACGCGCACGGTCTCGGTGGTGCCGATGGCGATCTCCACGACCTCCGGGACTACGCCCAGGTCCACCAGCTCCGGCGCGGGTAGGTCCTCGCCGCCCATGTCCGGGGTCGTCATGTCCACGCGCATGTCCGGTGCCTCGCCGCCTTCGAAGGACGAAGGGTCCGTGAGGAGCGTGCATCCCGTGAGGAGCGCGAAGATCCAGGTGAAGCGGGTCATCAGAAGCGTCCTCCGACGGCTGCGCCGCCGCTCCGCGGGCCCACCCAAGGCGTGACGCCCCAGGCCGTGGCTTCTGCCGACTCGTCGTCGTCGTCGCCGCCGGTCAGCAGGAACACTACGCCGAGCGTCGCGCCCACGAGGGCCACGGCCAGGCCGACGTCCGCGACGATGGCGCGCGTGCGAAGCGTGTCCACGTCGCCGGAGGCGCAGTCCGGCGCGCAGGCCTGGTCCTCGAGGTCGCTGCGCTGCGCGAGGGCGAGGCCCCCAGCGACGCCGAGCACGACCACGCCGGCCCCGGCGATGGCGAAGCCGGCGATGGCCGCGCCGTTCACGCCGCCCGCGTCTTCTTCGTCGGCCGCTTCCGCCGTCGCGGCGAGGCCGGTCTCCGCCGGTTCCGCGACCGGCTCCCGGGCCTCGTCCGGCGGCTCCTCGGCCGCCGCGCGCTCCGCCGCCGCTTCCGCTTCGGCGCGGCGCACCTCTTCCGCCTGCCGGGCGCGGAAGTTCACCAGGCGTCGCTCCAGGTTCGCGCGGTTCGGGACGTCCTCCACCTCGGTCAGGTAGCGGTCGAGGTACACGATGGCCTGGTCGAGCTGCCCGAGCTGCTGGTAGCAGAGGCTGAAGTTGTAGAAGAGCTCTGGCCGCTGGCTCAGGTCATAGGAGCGCTGAAACTCCCGGAGGGCGTCCTCGTAGTCCCCGGCCTCGTAGTAGGAGGCGCCTGCCTGGAAGTGCAGCCGGGCCCGGTTCGCCTCGTCCTGCGCGTGGGCCCCGCTGGCGGCGCCGAAGACGACCCCCAGCACGAGGGCCGACATGCCTAGCAATCTCGTCACGCTCATCCTCCGCGGCGCGAGCATGCCACACTTGGCCGTCGTCCCCTTCCCGAGCAATCGCCCGAGCACTGCGCGTGCGCTGCGCCGGGCTCGCTGGCAGAACGTTCCCGATGCACCGCTTCGTCCTTGGCCTGTGTCTTCTGGGCGGCTGCGCTGGGGCCTCCGCGACCGGTGCTTACCCGAGCGATGGCGATGTCCCCGCCGATTCCGGCGCGCGGTGCCTCCACTCGCCGGGGGCCGCGCCCTTTGCGCTGCGCATGCCCCGCGCTGAGCCCAATGGCAGCTACGACCCGGACCTGGTCCGCGACCCGGACACGGGGCGTCTCTGGATGGTGTACTCGGGCGTCGACGGAGCTGCCGGCGCGGGCCTCATCAGCACGCACCTCGCCTCGAGCGATGACGACGGGCGGACGTGGTGCCACGCCGGCCGTGTCAACGCGGCGGCGCCGGTCCCGCGCTCCGCGCAGCCCGCGGCGCTGGCCCAGGACGCGGCGCACTGGAGCCATGAGGTGGCCACGCTGGCCTTCGTACCGGACGCACCGGCGGAGACGCGCTGGTGGCTCGCCTGGAACCGCTACCTGCACGTGGTCGACGCGGACCCGAGGACGGAGGACCGGCGCTTCGAGCACGGCTGGGTCGCCGTCCGCCGGGCGGCGTCCCCGGAGGCCCTGCTCGGCGCTGAAGAGCGCAAGCTCTTCAGCGCCCGCGGCTACCACGCGGACCCGGCCGTGGAGGCCTGGAACGAGGCGGCGCCCGGCGGTCCCCCAGAGCAGCGCTGGGACCGGGACGAGGCCTTCGGCGACTGCCTGGTGCTCATCGAGGGCTCGCTGCTCGCCGTGGACGGGCGCCTGCTCTGGGCCGGGACCTGCGTGCGCCGGGGACGCCTGGACGTCGTGCTCGCTTCCTTCGACGTCGCCACGCGGCGCTGGAGCGCCGAAGGCACACTGCTCACGCCGGAGGACGCGGAGGCTCTCGAGCCGCGGCTCACGGCGTTTAATGCTCCGGACCTCTACGGCGTCGGCGACGAGGTCCGCCTGCTCGTCTCGCCCGTAGCCGGCGCCTACCGAGGCTGCCTGGAGTTCGCCTTGGACGTTGACCGACGGCGCGTCGGCGCGCCGCTCACGGCCATCGCGCCGAAGAGCGGCGCCGAGTTCCTGCAGAGCGGCCCCTGCACCTTCGCGGAGGGCACGGCGCTCGGCATCGTCAGCGGCGACACGCGCCGGAGCGGCATTCAATTCGTGATGGAGGCCACGGGAATTCCGGCCGCTGGGCCCTGAGCCGGCGGCGCACCATCGCGGCGGTGCACCATCGCGGCGGCGCACCATCGCGGCGGGGCTACATCGCTCCGGGGCAGAGAAGCGCCAGCGGTGTCACGTTCTGCACCAGCGTGCCGTCCCGCTGCATGTAGCGAATCGCGCCGCTGTCGATCTCCACGGACGAGCAGCTCGTCGTGGCCACCACGTCCGTCGCCGCGACGCCGCCGGGGAACGTCGGCTCCGTGGCCACGTTGCCCACGCCCTGGCCCCAGCAGCGCAGCGTGTCGTCGTCGAGGATGGCGCAGGCGCTCAGGTAGTTGACCTCGAGGCGGCGCACGTTGCGTAGCGCCCCGGCGCTCGTGTCGATCACCTGCGCCGGCGTGAGCTCGCAGAAGTTGATGCAGCCGTCGCTCTCGCCGGCGATGTCGGTCGTGTAGCCGACGCTCCCGGTGCCGGTGGCGCCCCAGCAGTACACCCCGTCGCCGCTCCGCGCGCAGCTGAAATCGCCGCCCACGCCGATCTCGTCGGCCACGAGCGGGTCGCCGCTGACCGGGTCGCGCAGGTCCACCGCGGTGGGGAAGCGGCGCTCGCTTTGGTCGCCGACGCCGAGGGGCCCGCCGACGTTCATGCCCCAGCACGACACCTGGCCCGCCGCGTCGAGGGCGCAGGCGTGGCGCAGGCCGAGGGCGATCTGCGTGACGCCCGTGAGCGGCATGCCGACGGCGGCTTCGAGCGGCGTCGCAAAGGCACGCGTGCCCACGGAGCCCTGCGTGTAGAAGCTCCCCGTGCCGCCGCCGCTGTTGTCGCCGCCCCAGCAGTGCACGGCGCCGTCCGACGCCTGAATCGCGCAGGTCGTGATGTCGATGTAGCAGCGCGAGTTGTAGCGATTGTTCAGGTGCGCCACGCCCGTGAGGGGCGTGCTCGCGTCGATCATCACCTGCACCGCGCGCAGCGGCGTGCGGCCCGTGCCCACCACGCCGTCGCCGAGCTCTCCGAACTGCCCGGCGGAGGAGTTCTTGGCCCAGCACCACACGGTGCCGTCGTCGCGAAGACCGCAGGTGTGGCGCCAGCCGTCCATGATCTCCGTGATGTTCTCGAGGGGCACGCCCGGGGCCGTCTCCGCGAGGGCGCTCGGCGTCGCCCTGGCGTACACGACGCGGCCGTCGGGCCGGAGGTAGCTGTCACCGTCGATCTCGACGACGCAGCTGCACCCTTCGCCCCAGCACACCTCGTCCGTTCCGCACGCGGGGCCTGCGCCGCACATCTCCGGCGGCCCCAGGTCCGGGCCAGCATCGCCCGGGCCAGCATCGCCTGGGCCTGCGTCGTCCGGTCCGGCATCCGAGCCAGCGTCCATGCCGGCATCCATTCCGGCGTCCGCGCCGGCATCCAATCCGGCATCCGCGCCGGCCGCCGCGTCCTGGCTCGCGTCGGCCCCGGCGTCGACCCCGAACGTCATCCCGTCGTCCCCGCCGCAAGCGACGAGCACGACGAGGCATAGCGAAGCTTCCCAACCCCTCATGGCGACGTTTTTACCATGACCTGGGCCCGGTCCCGCGAACGCCAACGTCGCGAGCCCTCCCGCCGGGCAGGTATCAAGGCGCGCCCCGTTGCAGCGTGTTGAAGGAACTCTGGGCTCTCGGAGCGGTCCGTCGGAGTGTGGGTCACCTGCAGTCTCTGCCTCCGTGGCGACGCCAGTCGCTCCCTTCGCTGCTCTCGGCGCTCTTCCTGTGTCAGTACGCGGCGTTTCCGCTGGAGGTCACACCGCCTCCTGGCCGCTGGGCAGAGGACGCCATCAAGGCGGCCGAGATGCCTGAGGGAACCCTGCGGCTCCGCTGCGTCCTGGGACACCGCGAAGGTGACCCGGCGCTGCTCCTCTGGCGAGGGACCCAGCTCCTGGGGTGGTTTCGTCGGTAGTGCCCAGTCAAGTGGTGTTGGAAGCGCTCACCACGCCATCGTGATCTAAGCGGTCATCTTGAGAGGTTCGGGGTTGGGGTCTGCGTCGGTGGGGACGCGGGTGAGGGCTTCGAGGGAGCCGATGGTGAGGTAGCG
>JBCCAW010000525.1:0-4238 GCA_039814655.1 Myxococcota bacterium
GGCGGCGAAGGCGGCGCCGGAGCCCGGCCGCCGCGCGACCGCGTCCGCATCCCGAGCGGCACCCGCGGGGACGACGGGCTGCGCCGCGAAGTCCTGGACGCCATGCGCCGGGGAGCGCCCCGGGGCTACGAGGGCGCCGTTCGCCGCTACTACGAGGAGCTGCTTCGATGAGCCGGCGCTTGCGGCTGGCTCTGCTGGCCTGTCTCCTCGGCGGCGGACCCGGCCTGGGCGAAGCCCGGGTCCACGCGGCGCCGCCGCGGGAGGCGCTCCGCGACGCGGAGCAGGCGCTGCGCGAGCTCCGCCTGGAGTCGGCCGACACGCTCGTCGAAGAGCTTCGCCGCGCGGACCCCGGTGACGCCGAGGTCCTCTCCCTGTCCGGGCGCTTGGCGCTCCACCGGGGCCGCTATGCGCGGGCCGCGGAGTGGCTCGCGCAATCGCTTCGCGTTCGCCCGCCGCGCCCGGGGCTCCCGGACGCGCGCCCGGAGCTGCTCGCCCTCGCCGCGTCGACGGCGACGCAGACGCGCACCTTCGTCGAGGCGAGCAGCGGCGAAGGGCGCTATCGCGTGCGCCACGCGCCGGGCGTCGACGCGGTGCTCGTACCCTACGCCCTCGCCACGCTCGAGGCCGCGGACCGAGCGATGACCGAGGTCCTCGGCGTTCGGGTCCCAGGTCCCATTCGTCTCGAACTCTACGGGAGCGCGCGGGAGCTCGCCGCCGTCTCCTTCCTCTCGGCCGAGGCCATCGAACGCACCGGCACCATCGCGCTCTGCAAGTGGGACCGGCTGATGGTGACGAGCCCCCGGGCGCTCCTCCGCGGCTACCCGTGGCGCGACACCATCGCGCATGAGCTGGTGCATCTGGTGCTGAGTCGCGCCACCCGCGACCGGGCGCCGGTGTGGATGCAGGAGGGCATGGCGCGCTTTCTCGAGCGGCGCTGGCGCGAGGACGAGCCGAGACTCGTGCTCCAGCCGGCCGTAGCCGCCCTCCTGGCCAGCCGGCGCCGGGCCGGGACCTTGCTCGGCTTCGACCAGCTGCATCCGTCCATCGCGCTCCTCCCGAGCCAGGAGGACGCGGCCCTCGCCTTCGCGCAGGTCGCCACCTTCATGGAGGCTTTCCACGCGGCCCAGGGGACGTCGGGCTTCCGCGCCGCCGTGGCCCGCGTCGCCGGCGGGGAAGAGGCCACGGAGGCCTTTGCGGCGGCCAGCGGCCAGAGCTTCGCTGCCCTCGAGCGGGGCTGGCGACGGGCGCTGGAGGCGCGGGCGGCGCCCGGGAGCGCACCGGAGCTGGCGCCCCTTCGCTTCCGACGAGGCGAAGAGGACGGGGAAGAACTCGACCGGGCGGAGCTGAGCGCAGCGACGGCGCTGCCGGACGCGGTGCGGCGCGCGGTGCGCCTCGGCGACCTCCTTTGGGCGCGGCGCCGGCCCGGCGCAGCCGCGGTCAAGTACGGCGAGGCCCACGCGCGGGTGCCAGGGGACCCGCTCGTCGCGAGTCGCTTCGCGCGCGCTGCGCTCGCCGGCGGCCGCCCCGCGGAAGCGCGCGCAGCGCTCGTTCCGCTCGCCGCGCGACGTCCCGAGCATGCGCCCACCTTCTCCCTCCTCGGCCGCGCGTGGCAGCTCGAGGGCAACGCGACGGAGGCGCGCCGGGCCGCCACGGTGGCCCTCGGTCTCAATCCCTTCGACCCGCGCCCGCATTGCGTCCTGGCCGAGGTCCTGGCGGAGGCCGGGGAACGCTCGGAAGAGGCGCGCTGGTGCGCACGGCTCGGGGGCATGGGTCCCTGAGGCCCCAGGCCGCGAGTCCGCGCGGGCCAACGCAGGGCCCGGGCCGGAGGCGGAGCGCGAAAAAGCCGTGCGTTCACCTGGGCCTGGGTTACAACGGGGTGCGTGACCGAGCCGGCCATCGAGCAGTCCCGGACGACTCCGGGCGATGCGCCGACGGAGGCCGCCACGGGCGCCTCGACGGCTCCCGCCGCACCGCCGTCGGGCCGCTCCGAGGCGGCGCCGAATCCGGAAGAGGACGTCACGCGCGTCGAACGCCTCGGCGCGGCGCGCGCGCGCATCCTGGCGGAGGTCAAAAAGCGCATCGTCGGGCAGGAGGACGTGATCGAGCTCCTGCTCATCGCCCTCTTCGCTCGCGGGCATGGGCTCTTCGTCGGCGTCCCGGGCCTGGCCAAGACCCTGCTCATTCAGACGCTGGCGGACGTGCTCAGCCTGGCGTCCAACCGCATCCAGTTCACGCCGGACCTCCTGCCCGCGGACATCACGGGCACGGACGTGCTCGAGGATGACCCGGAGACGGGGAGGCGACGCTTCCGCTTCGTGCGCGGGCCCGTGTTCACGAACGTCCTTCTTGCAGACGAGATCAACCGGACGCCCCCGAAGACCCAGGCCGCCCTTCTCCAAGCCATGGCCGAGGGGCGGGTCACGGCCGGCGGGCGTACCTATGCGCTGGAGGCCCCCTACCTGGTCTTCGCGACGCAGAACCCCATCGAGCAGGAGGGCACCTATCCCCTGCCGGAGGCGCAGCTCGACCGCTTCCTCTTCCAGGTCGAGGTCGGCTACCCGAGCGCCGCCGAAGAGGAGGAGATCGTCCGACGCACCACCGCCCCGCCCAGCGACACGCCTCAGGCGGTGCTCGGCCGGGAGGAGATTCTGGCGCTCCAGACGCTCGTGCCGCGGGTGCCCGCCGCGGACCACGTCGTCGCCCACGCCGTGGCGCTCGCGCGGGCGAGCCGCCCGGACAGCTCCGCCGCGCCGGATCTGGTTCGCCGCTACCTCGCCTTCGGCGCCGGACCGCGGGCGAGCCAGGCCCTGGTGCTCGGGGCCAAGGCCCGGGCCGTGCTCGACGGTCGCTTCGCGGCGGAGATCGAGGACGTCCGGGCCCTCGCCGCTCCCGTGCTCCGGCACCGGCTGGTTCCAAGCTTCCGCGCCGAAGCCGAGGGCGTCGCGCCGGCGGCCTTCGTCGACGCGCTTCTCGCGCACGTCGTGCCCTGAGGCGCCCCGTGGAGCGGACGACGGATCCGGACGCGCCCCCCGCCCGTGCGAGCACACGAGGGTCCCTCGCGCCGGAGACCGTCGAGCGCGTGGCCGCGCTTGAACTTCGCGTGCGTGAAGCCGTCGAGGGCCTGCTCAGCGGGATGCACCGGTCGCCGCACCGGGGCGCCAGCGTGGTCTTCGTCGAGCATCGCGAGTACCGACCCGGGGACGATCCTCGGCTCCTCGACTGGCGCGTCTTCGCGCGGACGGACCGGCACGGCATCAAGCGCTTCGAGCAGGAGACGCAACTCGAGGCCACGCTGGTCCTGGACCGCTCGGCGAGCATGCGGTGGGACGGGCTCCGGCCCGAGGAGGCCCGCGGGACCGCGAAGGACGTGCACGCCATGGTGCTCCTCGGCGCTCTGGCGCACCTGCTTCATCGCCAGGGCGACGCCGTCGGGTTTTTGGGCTTCGACGACGAACCCCACGAGGATGCGCTGCCGCCTCGCCGGCGGCCGGCGCATCTCGACGCCTTGCTGGCGGCGCTCTTCGCGGCGCGCCCTCCGGCGCCGGCGACGGACCTTTCCCTGGGCATCGCGCCGCTGGCCGAGCGGCGGGCGCCGCGGGGCGTCGTCGTGCTCGCCAGCGATCTCCTCGACGAGCGCCCGGGCGCCCTCGCGCCGCTGGCCCGCTTGCGCGCCCGGGGACACCAGGTGCTCGTGCTTCACGTGCTCCACCCCGATGAGATGGATCTCGGGCAGGAGGCCGGCGCCGCCCGCGTGGAGGGCCTCGAAGGCGAGGCCCACGTCGAAGCCAACCTCGACGCCGTGCGCGAGGCCTATGGGCGCGAGGTGCAGGCCTTCATCGAACGCAGCCGGCGCCGCTGCCTCGCCGCAGGAGCCCGGCACGTGCTCGCGCGCACGGACGAGGCGCCGGAGGTCACGCTGGCCCGGGCGCTGCTCCGAGGCGGGCTCTGATGGGCTTCGCCGCGCCGCTCGCTCTGCTTGGTCTGCTGGCCCTGGCCGGGCCGATCCTCGCGCACCTCTTGCGACGCCAGCGGCTCCGCCGGAGCACCCTGCCCACGGTGGCGCTCCTCGAGCGCGCCCGGGCCGAGAGCGACGCGCGCCTTCGCGTGGCCGATCCGCTCCTGCTCGCGCTTCGGCTCCTCGCCCTCGCCATGCTCGCGCTCGGCCTCGCGCAGCCCTACCTCTCCACGGCCGAGGCCTTTGCCGATGGGCGCCGAGCGAGCCTGGCGCTCGTGCTCGA
>JBCCAW010000643.1:0-3218 GCA_039814655.1 Myxococcota bacterium
ATGGTCCGGCCGCGTCGGACAGCCCTTGGCGTCGCCGTGGGGTCTGTCGCCGGCGCGCGGAGGTGTGACCGGCGCGGGAAGCGCACTTCGCGGATGCGCCGCGAGCCCGCGCTCGAGAGCGATCAAGAGCGGCTGCACCCCTTCGCCGGTCGCGGCGCTGAACACGTGCAGCGTCTTGCCCTTCGCGGCGAGGGCCTCGGCGAGCGCCGGCGCGAGCGCCTTCACCTCCGGCAGGTCGGCCTTGGAGAGCGCGACGAGCGTGGGGCGCGAGGCGAGCGTGGGGCTGAAGCGCGCCAGCTCCGCCTCCATCACCGCCAGGTCCCGGAGCGGCTCGCGCTCCGGGTCCGGGTCCACGCTGAGCACGTGCAAGAGGATCCGGTTGCGCTCCACGTGCCGGAGGAAGCGCAGGCCGAGCCCCGCACCCTCCGCGGCTCCCTCGATGATGCCGGGCACGTCGGCCACGACGAAGCTCCGGTCCGTGCCCAGCGACACCACGCCGAGGTTCGGCGTGAGCGTGGTGAAGGGGTAGTCGGCGATCTTCGGTTTGGCGCGGGAGACGGCGGCGATGAAGGTGCTCTTGCCGACGTTGGGGAAGCCGACCACGCCCACGTCGGCGATGAGCTTCAGCTCGAGGCGGAGCGCGCGCTTCTCGCCCTCGCCGCCGGAACCGGCGCGTCGCGGCGCCCGGTCCTTGGACGACGCGAAGTGAATGTTGCCGCGTCCGCCGTGGCCCCCGCGGGCGATGACGTGGCGCTCGCCGGGCGTCGACAGGTCCGCGAGAAGCTCGTCCGTCTCCGCGTCGTAGACTTGCGTGCCGACGGGCACGGGAAGCACCGCGTCGCGTCCGCCTTTCCCGTACTGGTCCTTGCCGCGACCGTCCTCTCCGCGCTGCGCGCGAAAGACCCGCCGGTACTGGAGGTCCAGGAGCGTGTGGTAGCGCTCCTCCGCCACGATCACGACGTCGCCGCCGCGGCCTCCGTCGCCTCCCGAAGGACCGCCGAGGGGCAGGAACTTCTCGCGGCGGAAGGCGACGCAGCCGTTGCCGCCGTCGCCGGCGATCGCGTCGATGAGCACTTCGTCGACGAACTGCACGGCTGGGGCGTGCGCTTCTCTGGCGCTCGGGGCAAGGAGAA
The DNA here is from genome assembly GCA_039814655.1 of Myxococcota bacterium. GTDB lineage: Bacteria > Myxococcota_A > Polyangia > Polyangiales > Houyiibacteriaceae > CALCTH01. The sequence goes on from JBCCAW010000643.1 coordinate 1,134, forward strand.
GACGTGCGGCTGGACCCTCGCTACCTGGCGTGCGTGCTCGCTGCGTTGGTCAGCGCACCGGCGAGCGCCCAGGATCTCACGACGAACGACTTCCGCGTCGACCTCACGCGCGGGCCGGTGCTCGGAAGCGGTCGCGTGATCGGCCTGGCCGGCGCAATGACGGCGTTGGCGGAGGGCGTCGCCGCGGCCCCCTTCAACGCGGCGGCCTACGCCTCCCGGGCACGCTGGGAGCTCGATCGCTTCGAGTGGGAGCCGGCCTTCTCCCTTCTTCTCGGCGGGTCCTACCGCGAGAACGACTTCTTCCTGAACGGCCGCGGGGAGGGCTTCGGCGTCGACGACTTCACCTTCTTCGACGTCGGGCTCCGCTTTCAGCTCGGAGACGTGGGCTTCGGGGTTCTCGTACAGACGCAGCGCTATGGCCTCCCGGACGCCGACACCACGGACGCTCTCGTCGACGCGAACGCGCGCTTTCGCACGGCCCATGCGGGCCTGGGCTACGGGCTCTTCCGTGGGCAGCTGGTCCTGGGGGCGGGGCTCCGCATCGTGACCCTCCGCTTCGATGCGCGGGCCGTGGAGTCCGGGGCCTCGGAGGTCCTCCTCGACTTCCAGGGCGCGGGCTTGGACGTGGGCATGGTGCTGCGGCCGGACGGCCGCTCCTTTCGCGTCGGCGCCGCCCTACGGAGCGCCGTGCTCTCCGAGGCCCTCGTCGAGGCGAGCGACGAGGTGCAGACCGTGCTCGGGCTGCCGCTCCCGGAGACCGTCTCCCTCCCCTGGGAAGCCCGAGCGGGCTTCGCGTGGCAGTTCGGGCCCCGGCGCTTCAACCCGCGCCACGTGCGCCCGAAGGACGTGCATCGAAGCGTCAGCACGGCACCGGGAGGGGCGTCGCCGCTCGCGAGGGAGCGCGCTGAACGCTACGCGGACCCGGGCCTCGCGGGCCTCCGGGCGCTCGCGGCTCATATCCGGGACGGGGAGCCGCGGCGCTACGGCCTCGTCAGCGGCGAGATCTTCCTCCAGGGCGCCGTGGCCAACGCCGTCGGAATCGATGCGTTCCTCCGTCAGGAATCCCGGGCGCGCGGGCGCCGCACGAGCGTTGGCTTCCGCCTCGGGGTCGAGGGCGAGCCCTGGGACGATCGCCTGCAGCTACGCGCCGGCACGTACCTCGAGCCCGCGCGTTATGCGGGGGAGAGGCCCCGGATCCACGGCACGGCGGGCTTCGATGTGCGCCTCTTTCGCCTGTGGCGCTTCGATCTTCGCGCGGGATTCACCATCGACGGGGCCCGGGACTACCTCAACTGGGGCGTCGGCATCGGCGTCTGGCACTGACGAGGGCGCGGGGCCGCTGGTCCGCGGGGACGCTAGGTCGTCCCCTTTCCCCGTCATTTCCCCTGCCAATCGCGCCTCGGCTGATACGGTAAGCGCGCGATGGCGGCGGAGCGGGACGGAGAGACGGCGCTCGGGGTGGCGCGCGCGCGTTTCGTCGAGAGCCTTCCGCGGCGAGCCGTCGAGATCGAGGCGGCCCTCGGCATGGTCGAGGCCGCGCCGGCCTCGCTAGGCCCCCGGGACGATCTGCGCCGGCGCCTGCATGCGCTCTACGCGTCGGCACAGGTCTTTCGCATTCGCGACCTCGCCGGTCCCCTGCGCGTGGCCGTGAAGTCCCTCGACGAGGCACGGGAGAGCGGCCGCGGTCTCGTGCCCGAGGAGATCACGGGCCTGGGACACCTGGCCCGCAGCCTGCCGCAGCTCGCCCGGGAGCGGGAGCCCGGCCGGTCCGTGCGCGGGAGCCGCATCCCGAGCTCGCCGGGCATCGCGCGCACGCCCTCGAGCGTTCCCGGGGTCCTCGCCGCGCCGGGTCCCGAGGGCGCACCGAGCGCGACCTACGTGTCGCCGCCGGAGCCGAGCCCGGCGCCGGCGGACGACGACCCAAGCGGCGGCCGGCTGCCCTCGGTCTGGAAGCGCACCGGACCCCTTCGGCGCCGGGCGACGCGACCGTCCATGGCCGGCCTGCCGGCGGCGCGCCCGACGCCACCGCCGCCGCCGAGCGAGTCACCGCCGGAGGTGCGCGTCCCCGCCCCGCCGCTGCCGAGC
>JBCCAW010000447.1:0-5084 GCA_039814655.1 Myxococcota bacterium
CCCCGATGATCCTCGTCGTCGACAACTACGACAGCTTCACCTTCAACCTGGTGCAGTACCTCCTCGAGCTCGGGGCCGAGGTCGAGGTCCATCGCCACGACGCGCCGCCGGTCGCGAGCGTGGACGCAGTGCGTCGCCTCGCGCCCCGGGGCGTGCTGCTCGGGCCCGGCCCGGGACGCCCGGGAGATGCGGGCATCACCCCGGCGCTCGCCGACGGGGCGCTGGGCCTTCCCGTGCTCGGCGTCTGCCTCGGGCACCAGGCCATCGGCGAGGCCTTCGGCGCGCGCATCGTGCACGCGCAGCGGCTGATGCACGGGCGCACCTCTCCCGTGGTTCATGATGGCCGCGGCGTGTTCCGCGGCCTTCCGAGCCCCTTCACGGCGACGCGCTACCACTCCCTCGTCGTCGACGCCGCCTCGCTGCCCGCCTGCCTCGAGGTCAGCGCCCGAAGCGACGACGAGGAGATCATGGGCCTTCGGCATCGCGAGCTGCCCCTCGAGGGCGTCCAGTTCCACCCGGAGTCCTTCTTGACCGAGCACGGCCATGCCCTGCTCCGGTCCTGGCTCGAGGCTCTCCCATGAGCCGCACGCCGCGGCCGGGAAGCGACGCGCTTCGTGAGGCCCTCGGCGAGGCCCTCGCGGGCCGGGAAGTCGCCGGTCCCACCATGCGCCGGGCCATGAGCGCCGTGCTCGCGGGCGAGGCGAGCGACGCGCAGATCGGGGGCTTCGCCATCGCCCTTCGCATGCGCGGCGAGACCCCCGGAGAGCTGGCGGCGGCGGCCGCCGTGCTCCGGCAGCGCGCCCGCGGCGTCTCCGTCTCCGGCCAGGCTCCGCTCCTCGATACCTGCGGCACCGGCGGCGACGGCCTGGGGACCTTCAACATCTCCACGGTCGCGGCGCTCGTGGCCGCCGCGGCCGGCGCGCGCGTCGCCAAACACGGCAACCGAGCGGTCTCCTCGCGATGCGGGAGCGCGGACGTGCTCGAGGCCCTCGGCCTCGACCTGAACCTCGACCGCACGGCCCTCGAGGCGTGCCTCGGGACCGTCGGCATCGCCTTTCTCTTCGCGCCCGCGCATCACGGGGCGCTGCGCCATGCGGCCGGCGCCCGCCGGGCCCTCGGCGTCCGCACGCTCTTCAATCTCCTCGGCCCCTTGGCCAACCCCGCCGGCGCCACGCACCAGCTTCTCGGCGTCTATGACGAAGACAAGGTGGAGGACATGGCGGAGGTGCTCGGGGCGCTGGGTACGCAGGCGGCGTGGGTCGTGCACGGCACCGGGGGCTTCGACGAGATCGCCACGACGGGAGCCACACGCGTGGCCCGCCTTCGCCGAGACGACGCGGGTCGGGCGCGCGTCGACACGTTCGAGCTCACGCCCGGGGACTTCGGGCTGGAGGAGGCCCCGGCGGAAGCGCTCGCCGGGGGCGACGCGACCACCAACGCCCGTATCGCGCGCGAGGTGCTCGCGGGGCAGGCCGGCGCCCCGCGCCTCGCGGTCCTCCTCAACGCCGGCGCGGCCCTCTGCGTCGCCGGTGTCGCCGCGACCCCGCGCGAGGGGGCCGAACGTGCCGCGGCGGCCATCGCCGGCGGCGCCGCGGCGCGCCTGCTCGCGCGCTGGGTCGAGTTCACGACTCGCCGGGGAACCCCCGTCGATGACTGAGCCCGCACCGGAGGGGGTGCTCGGGGCCATCGTGGCCCGCACCCGCCGGGAGCTCCCACGCCGGCGCCGGCGCGCCGCGACACTCGCTCTGCCCTCCCCGGTGGCCGCCCTCCGCCGCCGGGAGGCCACCTCCGAGGCGCTTCGGCGACGCCGTGACGGCAAGCCCCGGGTCATCGCCGAGGTAAAATTCCGTTCGCCGAGCGCCGGCGAGATTCGTCCGCGCCGCGCCGGCGAGGCCCCGCGCGTGGCCCGAGGCTACGTCGCCGGCGGCGCCGCGGCGGTCTCCGTGCTCGCCGACGGACCGGCCTTTGGCGGCAGCCCCCTGGACGTCCGCCGCGTGGCGGCTGCGGTGCCGGTCCCCGTGCTCTTCAAGGGCTTCGTTCTCGACGAGGTGCAGCTCGACCTCGCGGCGCGCATGGGAGCGCGCCTCGTGCTGCTCCTGGTCCGAGCGCTCTCCCGGGAGACCCTCGAGCGCTTGGTGCGCGGCGCCGAGGCCCGGGGTCTGCTGCCCGTGGTGGAGGCCGCCGACGAGTCCGAGCTGCGCGTGGCCCTGGCGACGGGCGCGGCCGTGGTCGGCGTCAACGCCCGGGACCTGCGGACCTTCGAGGTCGATGCGGCGCTCGCCCGCCGGTGCCTCGAGGCCACGCCCCGGTCGCGCATCGCGGTGTACATGAGCGGCGTGCGAAGCCGCGAAGACCTTCACGCCGTCGCCTCGGGCCGGGCCGACGCCGTTCTCATCGGCGAGGGGTTGATGCGCGCGCCGGCGCCGGGGAAGCGCCTCGCGGGCTGGCTGGCGATCAAATGACCGCCAGCGAACGGTTTTTCTCGCGCTTGCCGCCGCGGGCCTTACGATGCGGCGCAGCGAGGGAAGCTTGAAAACGGTCTTGGTCACCGGCGCCCGCGGAACCGTGGGCAACTACGTCGTCAGCCTCGCGGAGTCGAGCGGCTACCGCGTCATCGCGAGCGACATCGATCCCCGTGGCGTTCGCGCCCCGGTACGCGGAGAGGTGCGCGCGGCGGACCTCACGGACGAAAGCGCCGTCGCCCGGCTCGTCCGCGGCGTGGACGCGATCGTCCACACGGCCGGGCTCATCGACGTCTCCGCCGGCGCCGTCGCGCTGAGCCGCGTGAACTCGGAAGCCGTGGCGACGCTCTACGAGGCCGCCGCGCAGGCGGGCACGCAGCGCTTCGTGCACCTGAGCGTAGGTACGCTCTACGACGCGAAGGCCGCCGGCGGCGGACCGCTCACGGAGGCCGCCCCCGTCGGGCCGCGCGGGCCCTACGCGCTCTCCAAGCAGGGCGCGGAGCTCTTCCTGCGGGGCCGGGCCGCCGGCGATGGTCCGGAGTGGACGATCCTGCGGGCGGCGCCGCTCTACGGCCGCCGAGGGCGCCACTTCGCCGGCACGCTGCTCGCCATCGGCCCCATGCTCGGCATGACCTCGCCGCTCCTGCCTCGTCCCGCGGGCGGGCCCGTGGGCTCCATGGTGCACGCGGAGGACGTGGCCCGGGCCATGCTCTTCGTGCTGGACCGGAGCGACACGGCGGGGCGCATCTTCAACGTCTCCGACGGCGATTCCATGGCCCTCGGCAAGCGCCTCGGGCTGACCTTCGATGCTTATGGGCTCCGGAGCGTGCCCACGGGCGCGGTGCCGGATCGGCTCTTCCGCGTCGGCGCGCGCCTGCTGCGGGCGAACAACGTGTCCAAGAGCTTCGACGTCGCCGCGCTCGCGGGCTGGCGGGCGGTGGTGCTGCGCCATGGGCTGAAGCCCGCGCTCAAGCCGCGCTTCGACGAAGAGGTGCTCGAGCTCGTGCACCAGCGCTTGGAGCTCGACGACGGAGCGCTACGGGCGCTGGGCTGGACCCCTCGGCACACCTCCTTCGAGGCTGGCTGGCGGGAGGTGCTCCGCTGGTATCAGGCCGAGCGCTGGGTCCCGCGCTACGCGTGAGTGGAGGCCAGGCGCGCGAGCTGAGCGGTCGTGGGACGCGGGGAGAAGGACGCCGCGTGCGCATCCGCCCACGCCGAGAACTCGGCCAGGGCGTCCTTGGCGTCCGGGAGCGACGCCAGGTCGAGCTCCTCGAGCGCCCCGAGCACGGACTCGCCGGGGAAGAGCTCGAGGTGCCGGTGCACGTTGAGGCCCCACTGGATCCACTCGACGCCGCCGAGGAGGCCCGCGAGCTTCAAGGCGAAGCTCGTGATGAGGGCCACCTGAGCGCCATCCAACCTCTCGCCTTGCGCGAGACGCTCGTCGACCTCCCGGGCGGCCCGGCGGAGGATGCGCTCAGCCTCCGCAGCCCGGCGCTGGCCGAGGGCCCGCTCGATGACCTCGCCGAGGAGCTGAAAGGTCCAGGAGCGCGTGGGCTCGACGAGGAGCCCGCTGATGGTGTCCTCCTCGCGCCGGGGCGCCCCGCAATGCGGGCATGTGGGGGACTGCTCCGGGAAGGGCGTGCTGCAGGCATGGCACACGTGCATGAAGCCCGTGGTCTTCGCGTGTCGGCGCGCGTCCGGCTGCGCGATGCTGAAGACGAGCTCCTGCGTGCCGATGCGCAAACGGTCCCCGTCGGACAGGGTGTGCACACGCTGGATGCGCTTGCCGTTGACGCGCACGCCGTTGCGTGACCCGGGGTCCTCCACGCGCGCGCCGTCTGCGTCGATGAGGATGCGCGCGTGGCGCCGGCTGACGAGAGGATCCTCGATGGTGATGTGACAGTCCGGGCTCCGCCCGATGGTCACCTCGGGACCACTCAGGTCGAACTCCTGGAGCAAGAAACGCAGCCGGTAGCGCATCAGCGGGGCACCCTGGTGGACCCATCGCGACGGAAACCAAGGCAGGCTCCCCGTGGCTGGCGGGGCGAGGCGCCGGACGGCCGAGTCGTCATTCGTCGTCCTCCGACGGCGCCGGCCGCCGATCGTTTCCCGTGATGCGGTCGATGATGTCTTCGTGGCGCTCCGGAGCGGGCGCGTCGCCCGGCTCACGGGTCACCTGCTCCACCAGCGGGTGAGCCCCTTGGCGGGCCCGGGGGCGGTTGCGGCGGAGCTGCGGCAGGCGCCGGAGCGTGTCCCGGGACTCGAAGACGAGGCAATAGAATCCGTAGAAGGTCGTGTTGTCGACGGCGCGCAGGCGAGTCCGCGCGTCGCGCCACTCGATCCACTCGCGCTCTTCCGCCGCCTCGTGAAGCTGGCCCCGACGCAGGACCCCCGGGCCGAAGCGCCCCTCGAGCGCGTCGCGGAACTGCGCGAAGTCCGCCCCTTCGAAGACCTGGGCGTCGAAGGCCCGGTACCACTTCCAGAGCCGGCCCCGGATGAAGAAGTAGAAGTCCTCGGTGTTCTCCCCGCGGACCCGTCGCATGGACTCGCCGTTGTTGTGGGTGAACTCGTCGCGAAGGAATCCCGAATCGTGGCCGCTGGCGCGGCCGTTGAACGCGTACC
>JBCCAW010000677.1:0-2989 GCA_039814655.1 Myxococcota bacterium
GGATTCGCTGCAAGGACTACCAGAATCCCCGGTGATATGGCGGGTTTCGGCTCGCCAGGGCCCCGGCGCAGCGCCGCGCCCATGAGTCCGGACGAAGCATGCCCGAGCAACGGTACCGCGTGACCCAGCGCCTCGAGGCCGGCGGCATGGCCGAGGTCTACGTGGGCGAGGCGGCCAGCGTCCAAGGCTTCAAGAAGAAGGTCGCCATCAAGCGCGTCCTTCCGCACCTGGCTCAAAACAAGAACTTCATCGGAATGTTCCTGGACGAAGCGCGCCTCGGGGCGCGCCTCAACCACGCGAACATCGTGTCCGTGTTCGATATCGGAGCCGCCGACGACACGTACTTCATCGTGATGGAGTTCATCGATGGCGCGAACCTCAAGAAGGTCATCGAAGTCCTCCGGAGCTCGGGCCGGCACATCCCGCTGAAGGAGGCCATCTTCATCGTGATGGAGGCCTGCCGGGGCCTCAGCTACGCGCACGAGCTCGACGACGACGAGGGCGAGGCGCTCAACATCGTGCACCGGGACATCTCGCCCCCGAACATCCTCATCTCGAAGCGCGGCGAGGTGAAGGTCACGGATTTCGGCCTCGCCAAGGCGCACACGCAGCTCGAGAAGACGGACCCCGGCGTCGTGAAGGGGAAGTTCTCCTACCTCTCGCCGGAAGCCGCGGACGGCAAGCCCGTGGACGCGCGCGCGGACATCTTCGCCATCGGCATCGTGCTCTGGGAGATGCTCGCCGGCCGGCGTCTTTTCCTCGGCGAGACCGACTACCAGACCGTGAAGCTCGTGCAGCAGGCCAACGTGCCGAGCCTGAGCCGGCTGAACCCGGAGGTGGACGCGGAGTTCGAGGCCTTGCTGGGCCGGGCCTTGGCTCGCGATCCGAACGAGCGCTTCATGACGGCACGGGAGCTGGGCGACGCGCTGGCGAACTACCTCTTCAGCCACCAGCTCAAGGTCACGAGCTACGACATCGCCGCGCTGGTGAAGAAGGCCGTGGAGGAGGGCGGCGCCTCGATCCCCGCGAGCCAGCAGTCGATCATCGACAAGCTCATCCAAGAGGAGCTGCTGCGCTTCACGTCCATCGACGACCTCCGGGAGACGCCCGAGCCGGGGTCCCAGCCCCTCGCGCCCGGCGAGGTGGGCGCCGAGGAAGCGCCGGACGGTGCCTTCGAGGACCCCTCGGCGTGGTTCAGCGACGATGAAGAGGTGGCCGAGGCCGTAGGACAAGCCGGGAGCACGCCTTCGGACCAGCCCATGTGGCGCGAGTCCGGCCTCGAAGGACTCGAGGACATGGAGGGCATCGATCTGTCGCTCCCGCCGCCTCCGGGGACGTCATCGTCGTCCGCGAACCCGACGCTTCCGGCGCCCGCACCGGTTCCAGCACCGGTTCCAGCACCGGCTCTAGCACCGGTTGCAGCACCCACGCCCCCCGCCGCGGCGTCGCCGCCCGCGCTGCCGACCAAGCCGCCCGCGGAGCCCGCGCGGCCCCCGGTATCCCCTGCGCCTCCCTCGGAGGAGCCCGCGACGGACCCGGGCGGGAAGCCGGTCGGGCTCTACGTCGCCCTGGCCCTCGGGCTCCTGGTCATCGGCGGCGTCGCCGCGTTCTTCTTGGGCGGTTGAGGCCAAGGCGCGGCAGCGCGGGTGTGCGTCCGGAGGCGCTCAGCTCCGGCCGTACACGGGGACGATGGCTCCGCGGGTGCTGGCGTTGGCCGGCGACGCGAGGAACGCGATGGTCGCGGCGAGCTCCTCTGGCTTCGGCCACGAGTCGTGGTCCGCGTCGGGCATGTCCGCGCGGTTCCGGTCCGTGTCGAAGATCGAGGGCGCAATGGCGTTGACCCACACGCCCCGGGGCGCGAGCTCTTCGGCCAGGCTGAGCGTGAGCGCCGCGACGCCGGCCTTGGTCGCGGCATAGCCCGCCACGTTGGGCGTCGGCACGAGCGCGGGCCGCGCGGCGACGTTCACGATGCGGCCGGGACCGGGGAAGGTACGCGCCGCCGCCCGGCAGCAGAGGAAGCAGGTGCGGAGGTTCATGGTCACGAGGCGCTCGAAGTCCTCGAGGCTCATGTCCGTGAGCGGGCTCCAGGCGAAGCCGCCGGCGAGATGCACGCTGGCCCAGAGCTCCGGCACGCTCGCGTAGAGCGCGTCCACGGCGTCCTCGTTCGAGAGATCGACCTTGGCCGGCGCCCGTAGCTTCTCCGAGGCGAGCGCCGTCAGCGCCGCGTCGTCGCCGGCGGTGAAGCTCGGCGCCACCACCCGGGCGCCCTCGTCGAGGAGCCGGCGCACCACAGCTCGGCCGAGGGCGCCGCCGCCGCCGGTCACGAGCACCGTGCGCCCGTCGAAGGAAGCGTCAGAATTCATGGGCGCGTGGTAGCACGCCGCCGCCGGGCCCAGAGCGCGAAGGCGAGCGCCAGGACGCCGCTCGCGCCGGGCCCTCCGGCGGCGCAGCCGCTACCGCCGGCCGGCAGGCGGCCGACGATCCAGGCGTCCGGCGTCGGACAGAGCCGCGTGTCTTCGGGGAAGGTCTGGCAGTAGCCGTCGAAGGCCGAATCCACGTAGAGCAGCGTCTCCCCAGGGGAGCGCTCGCCGAGCCGGTTGACTTGAACGCACTCGCGGCGGGCGTCGAAGGTGTAGTCCCTCGCGCCGCCGAGGAGAACGCCCATCAGCTCGCCGCCGCTAAAGACGCCGGAGCCTGAGTTGCCGCCGATGGCGTCCACGGTGGCGGCGAAGGTGAAGGAGCCGAGGCTGCGCACGGTCCCGCCCACGTCGACCTTGAGCGGCAGCCCCGAGGGGTAGCCGAGCATGGTCAGCGGGTCGCCCACGGCGAGGGAGCGCACGCTCTCGGGCGTTGCCGTGGCGCCGGGCCGGCCCCGCGCGGGCCGGTCGGGCGGGGAGGTAGCCTACGCCGGGTCGAGGCCGCTGGAGTTCGGTGGCCGCCGCCCGCCCCCGCCCGCCCCCACCCAGACCGCCGGGTGCGCGAAGAAGCC
>JBCCAW010000557.1:0-4018 GCA_039814655.1 Myxococcota bacterium
CATTGAGCGCTGAGGGCGTGACAAGCCGGCGTTTCGCCGAGCCGGAGCAGCGGCTTGCACTTTGCGCATTCGAGCACGTGTATTTCGCGAGCCCGGCGAGCAATGTGTTTGGCGAGAACGTGCAGATGGTCCGGGAGAAGCTCGGCGAACTTCATGATCTGGTCGACGATGCGCACGTGGGAGCCGCTCATGGCGTCCACGTTCGTGTCCGGGACCGACGAGTCGACCCCGAGCATCAGCCCGTCCTCGATGCTGAAGATGCCGGCAGCCACGGAGCCCGGGGCGCTGCTGCGCATCTGTTCGACAATCGCCTGGAAGGGGTTGGCGGGTTCGCTCATCGCTTGTTTCTCCTCGGCGGCGGGGGGCTGCGGCGGCGCGGACGGCGGCGCGCTGGGAGGCGGGAGGGTCTCTCCCGTGCGGGCAAGCGGCGGAGGCGCGGGCAGCGGAGGAGCCCTGGGCATGGGCGGCGCGCGTCGGGCCTCTGGCGCCGGCGGCAGCGACGCCGTGGGTGGCGGACGGGAGGTGGCCGTGGCGGCCACGGGCTCCACCTCGAGCCCTGCTTGCTGGGCGAGGAGCGCGTCGAGGGCGGCGCGGCCGTTGAGCGGCGGCCCACCGGCGGCGGCCGCCGAGGCCTTCACGACCTTGCCCTCGCGCACGGTGACGCGGCCGTGAATGTCCGCGCCCCGTGCTTCGTACGTCACGGACGCTCCGCTCAGCGCCGCGGCGCGCAGGAGCTCGGTCAACCCCATCCTCTCAGCCATGTCCGCCTCCGCGTCGTTGCCCTTCGTCCTCGCGGCGGGCGCACTCGAGGAGCACGAACGCCGCCTCGAGCCCGATGAACGGCTGTCGCCTCGCTTCGCCCGGTGCGAAGGCGAAGCGTCCCTCGGACCAGCCCATGGCCGGCGCGAGGGCGCGCACGACATGCACGCGAAGCGCCGCCTCGACGTCGTCGGGAGCGAGGCCGGCCGCGAGCGCTTCGGAGGCGAGGCTCGCAGAGGCTCCTTGCCGCGCCGACGCCACCTCCCAACCAAGGGCCTCGAGGGCACGGCCGAAGGGCAGGTCACCGTCCCGGTCGCCGCCGGTCACCTTTCCGTCGACGAGGGTGACCCGCGCGCTCACCGCGTCGTGGCTGTCGAGGCGGAGGGTCCCGGAGAAGCGCCCGCTGGCCAAAAACGAGAGCAGCTCGGCGAAGGGGAAGTGCCCCAGCTCCCCGGACAGCGCGGGCCCGCGCTGTCGGTCGAACCCCGAGCCCGCCGCGTCGGCGAGGGCCCGGAGCCGCGAGGCGACCTCCGGCGGGACGGTCTCTTCGCCGATCTGCGCCGCGAGGTCTCGGGCTTCCGGGAGCCGGTCCAGCGCCGTGAGCAGCTCCACCTTCGCGACGCGAGGCGCGAAGCTGCGCGGCCGGGCCTCCGCCAGGAGGTCGAGCTCTCGGAGCTGCTCCGGGCTGGCCGGCGCGCCTCGCAGCCGCACGAAGCTCTCCAGCCCTCGCGGTGGCGCGTCGGCGTCGAGCAAGTCGTCGAAGAGGGCGCCGTCCACGGCCGGAAGACGCCAGGGCCCCGCCGCCGCGGCCATGCGGTAGAGGTCCCGCGCGGCGTCCGCACCCCGCTGCGGGAGCGCCCGCGCCGCCATAAAGAGGAGCGCCGGCTGCGGGTCGTGGGCGAGCGCGTGCTGGGCCCGGCGCAGGGCTTCGTCCGCGCGTCCTTCGGCGCTCGCGAGGCGCGCGTGGGCGAGCTCCAGGGCGCCGCGTTGCCGGCGACCAAAACCCCGGACTGCGAGGCTGCCGGCCTGCCGAAGAGCCTCCGCGGCGGCGGCGTGGTCACCGAGCCGAAGCGTCAGGTCCGCGGCCAGCAGCGTTGCGTGCACCCGTGCGCGGGGGCCGAGCGCCGCCGCGCGCGCGCCCGCCAGAATGAGGGCCTCCCGGGCGTCGTCCTTTTGCCCGGCGCGAAGGGCGGCGCGAGCGCGGACGGCGTAAGCCAGCCACCGCGCCGCGTCCCGTTCGGCAGCATCCGCCACGGGTTGGAGGGCCCAGGCGGCCTTTGCCGCGGCCCCGGAGGCGTACAGCTCGATGCCCGATCGCACCGCCTCCACGCGCTCCGGGCTCCCGGCAAGCTCCTCCCCCAAGGCGAGCTCGTCTTGCTCGAGAGGCGGGAGCCACGAGGGGGGTGGACGTCCAGCGTCGGGAAGCGAGGGTCGCATGGGCAACGCGCGACGAGCTTCTAGCCAAAACCCGTCCGCGACGCATTTTTTCGACGATGTGTCGACCTAACGTCAACGAAGGTGCGCGTTTCGCGCCATTTTCGCCTTGGATCGGACGGAAATGGCCTATATGCAGGCCATTCTGTCCGCGGCGGCTCGACCTCAATCTCGTGCGCGCGGAAGGTCGGTCACCGGCGGTGGCGTGCCTGCGAGTCCCCGCATCCAGTGGAAGATCACGGACGCGAGACCGAGACCCAACCCCACGACGACGCCCCCGTCGACGATGCCCCGCCAGGGCTGGGGAAGCGCGCGTACGGCGACGATGAGCCCCGTGAGCACCACGATCAGAACCCACGAGACGATGCGCTGGCGCCGGGTCGCGTGAAAGAGGCTCATGCAGAAGGGCAGCGCGAGAAGCAGCCAGAGGGGCTTTGGATGACGCCCCAGGTAAAACGCCCGCGCGACCACGCGGGGCGCAAATTTTAGATGAAAGCCACGCCAGCCTTCGGCGTAGGCGTTGAAGGCCACCCAAGCGACGTAGAGCGCGAGGAGCGCGGGCGAGAGCCCATCGCCTCGCAGCGGTTCGAGCGCGAGCGGCGTGAGACGCACCAGCGCCTGCCCCAGGAGAGCAGAGACGCAGAGCACACCCCAGGTGGCGATGAGCTTTTCCTTGAGAGAAGCCGGGGAGGCCGGACGCGCGAGCGCGGCGCTAGCAGTGTGCGGAGCCACGGGGAGACGGTACCAGGACGGGGACGAGGACGACGAGCCGCAATGTGCGGTCGCCCGCTCCCCACGGGTGGTAGGACGAGCGAGCCAGCACTAACCTCTCGGTGCCCGCACCCGTGTGGCGGGCAGGAGACCCTGCGATGCGACTGCCCTCCCTCATGATGCTCGCTTTGGCCGTGGCCGCCTGCGACGGCTCGGCTGCGGCCTCGGTCGCCTCGGACCCCAGCCCGGAGACCCCGTCCGAGCGCACCGCCACGGCCCGGACCACCCAAGGCGTGGCCGCGGCGAACGTGGGTGACTCGGCACCGAGCTTCGAGCTCCGCGACTCGACGGGCACGGTGCACCGCTTGGCGGACTACCGCGGCAAGATCGTCGTGCTCGAGTGGACCTCCCCGGAGTGTCCCTTCGTGCGTCGCCACTACGGACACGACACGGACATGGTGCATACGGCGGGCGCGCTCACTGGCGACGACGTGGTCTGGCTGGCCATCGACTCGAGCCACTTCAACGCGCCGGCGGACAGCGAGAGCTGGCGCGCGCGCCACTCCATTCCCTACCCGGTGCTTCAGGACCGGGACGGGGCCGTGGGCCGGCGCTACGGTGCGCGGACGACGCCGCACATGTACGTGATCGATGCGAGCGGCGTGCTCCGCTATCAGGGCGCCATCGACAGCGACCCGCGCGGCCGCGAAGACGCGCCGACCAACTACGTCCGCGGCGCCGTCGAGGCGCTGCGGGCAGGCCGGCCCGTACCGCGGGCCGAGACCGCGCCCTACGGCTGCACCGTGAAGTACGGCAGCAGCTGAGCGGGGAAAGCGCGGGCGACCGATGGGGATGAAGGGCGGCCCGGCGCCGCGTGACGCTGCCGGCGCGCGCCGGCCGACGCACGCCGAGGCCTCGCCCGTGCCAACGGCGGGTGCCGTGTTGCGCGCGACCGCCGTCGAGTCCCTGGTCTCCGGGGTGCTCTTCGCCCTGCTAGCGGGCTCCCTTTGCCTTCTGCCCTTCGCCCAGCTTCCGGCGCGCCGCGCCTTCGCGCGTCATCTCGCGGCGAGCGGCGTCGCGACGCGCCGCTCGAGCTGGGCGGGCTTCGCCGTCC
>JBCCAW010000768.1:0-2239 GCA_039814655.1 Myxococcota bacterium
CCGGGTCCGGGTCCCTGGAGGGAGGCCGGCTTTCGCCCTTTTGCGTCACTCCGGCGCCGCTTGTGACACCTCGCGAAAAGTGCCACGGTCGCCGCGCTGCCGTCGCCGCGGGTCCCGCGCGCCTTCTCTCCGGCACGCACCTACAGCATGCGCATCACGCTCAACAACGACGTGCCGACGGCCGTCTCCGCCGATCTCATCGCTATCGGGCTAGGAAGCCAAAAGCCGGCCCGCGGAAGCGCGGCCGCCGCCCTCCTGAGCGCGACCGGGGGCGCGCCCTTCCTCAAGGCCGAGGGCTTCGAAGGGAAGCCCGGGCAGGCCGTGAAGGTGCCCGGAGGCCCGGACATGAAGGCCAAGGGCGTGCTCTTCGTGGGCCTCGGGGACGCCACGGGCATCGACGCCGCGCGCCTCGTCGCCCACACGGCGCTCAAGCTCGCCGGGATCCGCAAGGCCGTGGCCGTCGTGCTGGGTGCCGCCGCTCCAGAAGAGGTCCGGGCCGCGGCCCAGGAGGCCGTGCTCGGCGCTTACCGCTACCTCGATTACAAGACCCGGGGCGTGCGCACGGGACCGGGCCGCACGGTGCTCGTCGTCGAGGGCAAGAAGAGCAGTGCACTCAAGGCGGCCGTCGAGGCCGGTCTGATCGTCGGCGAATGCGCCTCCCTCGCCCGGGACCTCGTGAACGCGCCGCCGAACGACCTCAACCCGGTCACGCTCGCCGAGCGGGCGCAGGCGGAGGCCAAGGCCCTGGACCTCCAGGTCAAGGTTCTCGGCAAGCGTCAGCTCGAGAAGCTGGGCATGAACCTCTTCCTCGCGGTGAACCGTGGAAGCGCCATCGAGCCGCGCTTCATCCACATCACCTATGCGCCGAAGAACGCGGAGAAGAAGGTCGCCTTCGTCGGCAAGGGGCTCACCTTCGACGCCGGCGGCCTGTGCCTGAAGCCGGCCAAGTCCATGGTCGACATGAAGTGCGACATGGCGGGCGCCGCCGTCACCCTCGGCGTCGTGCTCGCCGCCGCGCGGCTGCAGCTGCCCGTGGAGGTGCACGCGATCATCGGCTCCACGGAGAACATGACCGGTGACGCGGCGTACCGCCCCGGGGATGTCTTCACCTCCCTCGACGGCAAGACCGTCGAGGTCATCAACACCGACGCCGAAGGCCGCATGGTCTTGGCCGACTGTCTCGCCTGGACGCGGGACCAGCTCCAGCCGGACATTCTCATCGACCACGCGACGCTCACGGGCGCCGCCATGGTCGCTCTCGGCCCGCATCGAACGGCGCTCTACACCGCCGATGACGACCTGGCGGACCAATACCTGGTGGCCAGCGAGGCGGCAGACGAGCGCTACTGGCGCATGCCGCTCGACGACGACCTTCGGCCCATGCTCGACAGCTTCGTGGCCGACCTGAAGCACGTCGGCGGGCCCCATGGAGGCTCCATCACCGCGGCGCTCTTCCTGCGCGAGTTCGTCGGTGAGAGCACGTGGATCCACTGCGACATCGCTGGGCCCTCGTTCAACGACGGCCCGCACCGTCGCATGCCCAAGGGCGGGACGGGCCACGGAGTGGCCACGGCGGTGCGCTTCCTCGAGTCGCTCTGAGCCCGCGCGCGTTGCGCTGAGCGGCGCGGCGGCCGTCTCAGGCACCTGCGGGGTCCGGGGCGCGCCGGCACCTGCGGGGTCCGTGTGTGCCCGCGTGCCCGCATGTCCGCGCCCTGCGCGTGCGTGGCGACACCCGCAGGCGGCGCCTCGAATCCGTTCAGCGGACGCGGAAGGGGTAGTTGACGAGGAAGGTCGAGCGCCGGAAGGGCGGCACGCGCGCTCCCCGGACACCGCGGGCCACGCAGGACGCGACGTTCGGCGGCACGCCGGTCACCCGCACGCCCCTCACGCGGCCGTTGCTGCCAAAGGTGATGGCTGCGTTGGCGACGGATGCCGTCCCCCCTCCGCAGCTCGCCACGCGCGAGCTTGCCCCGCGAAGCGCCCGACCCACGTCGTCGCGCGCCGGCTGGTCCGGCAGGTTGCTGCCGCCGGAGCTGCTCATCATCGCGGTCGTCATCATGCCGCTGAGCGCCGAGTCGAGCAGGCTGTCGATGTCGCTCGAGCGCCGGCGCGTAGAGGAGCTGGAGCTCATGGCGCCGCTGCTGGTCATGCCGGCCGTGCCATGGCAACAGGCCAATCGCATGACGATCCGCCGACAGATGTAGTTGAGCTAGCGGTCAACCTCGACGACGTGACCGGC
>JBCCAW010000140.1:0-11539 GCA_039814655.1 Myxococcota bacterium
CCTCCGCCGCGGGCGCGACGCTCCACTTCGACTTACCCGCCGCGTGCCTTTCGGCGCACTTCGCCCGAAGCGCCTCCACCTCGTCCGGCAGCCCGGGCTCCGCCGCCTGCTCCTCCCGCGCGCCTTCGGCCGAAAAACGGCAGCGCGCCCGGTCCTTGCCCCAGCGCACGTCGGCCTCGAGCACCCAGCGGTCACACGCGCGAATCGCCGGGAACGCCAGCGCCAGCTGCAGCCCGTACTTGTTGCCCGCACCAAAGAGGCTGAGCGGCCCGTCAATGGTGATCCGGTAGCGCCCCCCCGAGAGCGGTTCGATGCGGTGCAGCAGCCGGTGGAACTTCAGCTTCCGGAAGAGCGCCCGCGTCGTCCCCGCATGCGCGCAGCTCACCTCCGCCACCACGCGCTCCGCCCGGAGCAACACCGCCTGCACCTGCTGCCGGTCGTAGTCGTCCACGAGCGTCTCGGCGCTCACCGCGCTGAAGCGCAGCAGCCGGTGGTTCCGCTTGATGTCCGCGTACAGCAGCCGCTCGATCTCCTCCGGCGCGAGCTCTTTTTCCGCGGCGATCTCCGCCAGCAGCGCCTCCCGGTCGAAGTCCTCCTGCCGCTCGGCCTCGCGCCGCCGCACGGCCGCCCGAGTGAACACCTCGTCGCGCAGCGCCACCGGGTCGAGGGGCGTGTCCACCTCGAAGTCGCAGCGGTCGAGCACCAGCTTCTTGAGCCCCTCGGCCACGCGCTGGTCCCGGCTGCTCACGGCCACGGCCCCGAAGGCATCGGTCAGCTCGCCCCGCGTGCCCCCAACCTGCCGCTCGGCAATCACCAGCAGCTGCTCCCCGATGCCGAGCGCCCGCTCCCGCGCATCCCCGCGCCACTGCCGGAGCTTGAGTTCCCCCTTGCGCCGGTAGGCGCGCACGAGATCAGCGGTAAGCAACGTGCTCCCTCCGCCGCTCGCTCGTGAAGGCCTCCGTCGTGCCCTCGGTCACCAGCTCGTAGAGCCGCGCCCGCTTGCCGCCCTTCTTTCGCAGCACGCGCCCCAGCCGCTGCACGTGCTCCCGCACGGACCCGGACCCGCTCACGATGATCGCCACGTTCGCGTCCGGCACGTCCACGCCTTCGTTGAGCACCTTGCTCGTCGCGATGGCGCGAATCGTCCCTTCGGCGAGCCCCGCGAGCAGCCGGCTCCGCTCGCTCACCTTCGTCTGGTGCGTGATCACCGGCACCAAAAAGCGCCGGCTGATTGCGTAGGCCGTCGCGTTGTCCTGCGTGAAGAGAATCGTCCGGTCGTCGCGATGCGCGTGCAGCAGGTAGTCCACGTAGCCCAGCTTCGCCGACGCCGCGAAGGCCAGCCGCTTCTGCTCCCGGTAGGCCGCGAGCGCCCGCCGCCCCGTGTCGCTCGACGCCGCCCGGCGAAGAAACTCGGTCCAGCCGCCGGGGCTCCCCATGCGAATGCCCTGCGCCGCCACGAAAGCCCGGTACGTCGCCCGCGCCGCATCGTGCGCCTCGCGCTCCTGGGGCGTGAGCTGAATGGCCACGCGCTCGGTCTCGTAGTCGGCGAGGTAGTCGCCGCTCATCTCGACGATCTCCTGCCGGTAGCAGATCGGCCCGATGAGCGCGCCCATCACCGCCTCCTTGCCGTCCTGCCGCTCCGGCGTCGCCGTCAGCCCGAGGCGATAGGGCGCCAGGCACGCCCGCGACGCCAGCGCGTAGGTCTCCCCGGGCAGGTGATGCGCCTCGTCGAAGACGATGAGCCCAAAGCGGTCGCCCAGGTGCTCCATGTGAATGTAGGCCGAGTCGTAGGTCGTGACCGTGAGCGCCTCGACCTGGTGGTCGCCGCCGCCCACGACGCCAACCGGCACGCCAAAGCTCGTGCGCAGGTTGTCGTACCACTGGCGCACGAGGTCGAGCGTCGGCGCGACCACCAAGGTCCCCCGGCGCACCTGGTCGATGGCCATCATCGCGACGTAGGACTTGCCGGCCCCCGTCGGGAGCACGACCACGCCCCGGCGCTGGGCTTTGCGCCAGGCCGTGAGCGCCTCGGCTTGATACGGCCGCGGCACGCGCCGGACCTGCAGCCCCGCCTCGAGCGTCGGATAGTCCCGCGCCTCGTCCACATAGGGCGTGCCGTCGCGGTGGAGCTGGAGCACCACCTCGGCGTAGCGAATCGCTTCGGCGCGAAAACACGCGGCGCGCGGATCCCAGCTGCAGGCCTCGGGAACGCGCGGGTCGCCGGCCTCGAGGCCCGTGAGCTCGAGCGTGCCGCCACGAAAGCGAAGCGTGGCCTCACTCACCGTCTACCTCCCCCACGGTGGCCGGACTCATCGCCGCCGGACGGCCCATGGCCCCGCAGCTCGCGGCCTCCTCCGCCGGGACCCTCGTCGCCCACACGCGCACTGCTAGGAGGTAGCACGGCCGCGCAATCGTCCCGCCCGCCAAAGGAGGGGTTTGCGTCTGCGCGGGCAGGGCCAAAGGTAGGCAAGGAGCGTGGAGCACGTCGACGAGTCGCCCTTTCCGGGCGAGAGCGGTCTCGCCCTGGACGGCGGCGGGGTCGCCTATCAGCGCCTCGGGACGCACGTCCGCGCGCGCTGGGACCAGGTGCTGGGTGTCGTCGCGCTGCCCGCAGACGCGCCCCGGCGGGCCTTTTTGCTGCTGCCGCGCCGACCACCGGCCCCGCCCTGGGTGGAGCTCGGACCCCGGGAGCTTCCGGCGGGCTTCAACCCCGACGAAAAGGGCTTCGAGCGCTTCGTCCGCGTCGTCCGGGAGCGGAGCGCCCATCGCGACTACCGCGCGGGTACGCGCGGAGCCCAACTGAGCCCGGAAACGCTCATGGACCGCGTCTTGGCCCGTACGGAGGTCCCCGGGGCGCTCGAGGTCCCCGTGGGTGCGGGGCCCGGAGGATGGTGGCGACGCAGCCTCGACCTCATCGCCGGCGGGTCGGCCGGCGGGCTCTTCGGCCTCTACGCGGGCATGCTCACGGGTGCCGGTGCGGTCGCGCTCGGAGTAGCCGCCGCCGCAGGCGCCGCCGCCGGGGCGACACTCCCCGTCGCCGCCTCAAAAAGCTTTGGGTTCCGGCGACGTAGCCGCCGGCCGCGCGTGCTCGTGTTGGCGCCGGATGGATGCGTTGTCGGATTACCGACAGGTCCACGCGCCTACGGATGGGGCCAGATCGGCGCGTTCCGGGCCGGCGAGCACCAGCTTCCCGGCCTGCGCCCCCGTCTCTGTTTGGAAGTGGAGCTGGCCAGCGGCCAAGTTGCGGGACGCATCGACGCCTCGTGGTTCGGCGACCCCCTCGAGCTCATCGTGAGCGTCGCCGAGGCCTACCGAAAGCGCCAGCGCTGAGCGCGGCTCGGAGCCGGAGGATGGCTCGGAGCCGGAGGGTGGCTCAAAGCCGTGCCGCGGCCCAAGCGTCGAGCGCTGCGAGCCGGCGCCGAAGCAGGCTGGGGTCGCCGCTGGCGTGGGCGGCAACCTGCGCCCCGAGCACGGCGCAGTGCAGCTCCTCGGCAAGGCGCGCGGCTCGGCCCTCGCCGGGCTCCCCGAAACGGGCGGCCAGCCAGCTCCGCTCCTGCTCGAAGAGCGCTCCGGCGTCGACGGCGAGCGCGCTCTCCTCGCGGGCGAGATCCTGGGCGAGCGCGGCGGGCAGGTTGCCGTGCCGGGCCTGGGTCTCGAGGCGCTCGCTCCGCCAGGCGAGGTAGGCGCGAAGCTGCGCGAGCGGCGTCTCGGCTTCGGCGCAGGCCGCCAGCCGCGCGTCGTGCTCTTCGCGCAGCTCGGCAATGACGGCCGCGAGCAGGTCGTCCTTGGTCTTGAAGTAGTAGTAGACGTTGCCGAGCGGCACGCCGGCGCGCTTGGCGATCACGGCCAGCGTGCTCCGCTTCAGCCCGAGCTCATGAAAGGCCTCGCGGGCCGCGACCACCAGGGCCGCCCGCTTGTTCGACCGGCGCGCCATCCGGCCACCCTACACCGAGTGAGTCGCCGCGGAAGCCGCGGCGCGGCTCACGCGGGGTCGGGGAAGGGCTCGAAGACCGTCCAGCCGGCCGTCCAGTCGGGCCCCCCGAGATCGATGGCGCCGAGGTAATCGGCCGTGCCGTCGAAGTCGGGCGTCGCGGGGAGACCGGTGGGCACCCGGCCCTCGAGGAGCACGTCGCCGGCCGGCGCGAAGTTGGGGGCCGCGACGTTCTGCGGGTCGACGAGTACGTTGCCAACGACGCCAAAGCGGTTGCCGAGCTCGGGCGCCGTCGGGTCCCAGGTGCTTTCACCCAGCGCGACGTCCGTGGCGTTGTTCGCGAAGAGCACCGACGCGGCGGTGACATCCCCCGCGTCGAGGGCCGCGCGCTGGTCGGGATCGTCCGCGTCGATGGCTTCGGAGGCGCTGTAGCCCATCACGATGCCGTTGCGCAGCTCCGCGCCCGTCCCCTCGGCGAACTCGACGCCCGACTCGTCGCGGTCCCCGGACCCGACGACGGTGAAGTTCCAGACGACGGGTCTCGACTGTGGCCGCGCGTCGGGGTGGGCTTCGCTGTTATCGAACTCGAAGCCGTGGTTCGTCCCGTCGGACTGGACGATCACGAACTGCACCGTCCTCGGTCCGCGCCGCCTACACCACCCAGCACCCGTGTGCCGGCTTCGATGGTGAGCGTGGCGCCCTCGCGGACGGACACGATCCCGTCGAGCCGGTACTCCCCAGCGGCACACCATTGCGTGTCCTCGGTGATGTCTTCATCGACGAGTACCGTCGTCGCGACACCTTCGCACGGACCTTGAGGCCCCGCGTCGCCGGAGGCGTCATCGAGCGCCGCACCATCGCGCGCCGCACCATCGGGCGTTGCTCCGTCGCCCACCTCGCCCGCATCGGTCGATGCGTCAAAGTCGCCTTCCGCCGGTCCAGATTCATCGCAAGCGACCGCGGCCACCAGGATGACGAGGAGCAAGCCTCCCAGCGAGCGGCCAATGCATGTCACCGTATGCATCGCCTGCTCACTCGCTAGCCACTGGGCCCAGGCTTGGAAACGAGGTCCAGCCGGCGGTCCAGTCGCGACCCTGCGGCTCGATGGCGCCAATGTAGGCGGCGCCGGGGTCGAAGTCCGGGTCGCTGGGGAGACCGGTGGGCGTCTGACCGCCGCTGAGGTCGACGTCGCCCGTCGGCGAGAAGTCCGGGGCCGTGACATTGCTCGGGTCGGTGAGCAGCTTGCCGACCACGCCGAACTGGTTGTTTGCGGCGGCCGCCGTGGGGTCCCATGTGGTGGCATCGTTGTTCACGATGTCCGTGCCGTTGCCGGCGAAGACCACGTTCTCCACGATGACGGTGCCGGCGTCGAGCGCCGCCAGCTGGTCCCTGTCGTCGGCGTCGATGCCCTCGGTGGCGCTGTAGCCAGCGATGATGCCGTTCCGGAGCTCGGCGCCCGTGCCCTCGGCGAGCTCGACGCCCGACGTGTCGTCTTCGCCGAAGCCGAGGATGGTGAAGTTCCAGACCTTCGGGTTCGACTGGGGCGTAAGGTCCGGCTGACCCTCGTAGTTGTCCATTTCGAAGCCGTGGTTCGTGTTCGCGGCCTGGACGATCATGAACTGGATCGTGCCGACGTAGCCCTGGTCCGTGTCCAGACCGTCGTCATCGGCGGAGGAGACCACGAGGTGCGTGGCGTTCACCGTGCCGCCATAGAACTCGATGCCGTCGTCGAGACCGCCGTGGGCCTGCACGTAGTCGATGTCCGTCGCCGTGCCGCAGCCGGCGACGGTGAGGACGTTCAGTTCGTTTGCGTTGGTGTCTGCAAGACCAACGTACTCGACGCGGACGTACCGAAGCGTGCCGCAATCGTGGGCGGGGTCCGTGCCGCCGTAGAAGACGTCGGCCGTTCGGGCGAAGCCGTCGATGCGGGCCATGCCCGATGGCGCGTTGATGGGAGCCCGCCCGAGCAACATCAGGCCGCCCCAGTCACCTGGCCGCGCTGTCCCGGGAGCGTTCCCGCTGGTCATCACGATGGGCTCGGCAGCCGTTCCCACGGCTTCGATGCGGCCCGTGGTGGTAATGATCACCAGGTGAGCGCCACGAGAGGGCCCGGTGCCCCCTTCGATCCGCGTCCCCGGGCGAATGGTGAGTACTGCAGGCTCCGCGGCGTCACCGCTCCCGACGACGACCGTGCTCTCGAGCCGGTAGACCGCTGAAGCGCACCACGTCGTGTCCTCCGTGATGTCGCCGACGACCTCGACGACGCCTGAGACGCCCGCGCACGGGTCGGGCCATTCATCGATGACCTCCCCGCGGTCGGGCGCGCCTGCATCGCGCGGCCCATCCGACACGGCCATGTCGTTCGAGCGCGGGCTCCCGCCCTCGCCACAAGCAACCATCAGCGCGACCCAAACCGCCCAACGACCCATGGCGGACAGAGTGGTCCAGTCTGCGCCGTCGCGCCGTGACGAGACGGAAAAGCGAACGCCCGCGCGGTACAACCGCGCGGGCGCTCAGCTAGCAGAGCCTAGGGCTCACTCGTTGAGGGCCGGGAAGGAGGTCCAGCCCGCGGTCCAGTCGTCGGCACCAATGGCGCCGATGAAGGTGGCCGAGGCGTCGAAGTCCTCGTCGCTGGGGAGACCGGTCGGCGTCTGACCGCCGCTGAGGTCGACGTCGCCCGTCGGCGAGAAGTCCGGGGCCGTGAGGGATCCGGGGTTCGTGAGCAGCATGCCCATGACGCCGAACTGGTTGTTGGCGGCGGCCGCCGTGGGGTCCCACGTGGTGGCATCGTTGTTCACGATGTCGGTGCCGTTGCCAGCGAAGACCACGTTCTCCACGATGACGGTGCCAGCGTCGAGCGCCGCGAGCTGGTCGCTGTCGTCGGCGTCGATGCCCTCGGTGGCGCTGTAGCCAGCGATGATGCCGTTCCGGAGCTCGGCGCCCGTGCCCTCGGCGAGCTCGACGCCGGAGGTGTCGTCGTCGCCGAAGCCGATGATGGTGAAGTTCCAGACCTTCGGGTTCGACTGGGGCGTAAGGTCCGGCTGACCCTCGCTGTTGTCCATCTCGAAGCCGTGGTTGGTGTTGGCGGCCTGGACGATCATGAACTGGATCGTACCGACGTAGCCCTGGTCCGTGTCGAGGCCGTCATCGTCCGTCGAGGAGACGACGAAGTGCGTGCCGTTCGCCGTGCCACCGAAGAACTCGATGCCGTCGTCGAGGCCGCCGTGGCTCTGGAGAAAGTCCAGGTCCGTGCCCGTGCCGCAACCGCCGATGGTGATGCCGTTGAGTTCGTTCGCGTCGGCGAAATCGAAGCCGCCGTATTCGACGCGGACGTAGCGAAGCGTGCCGCAATCGTGGGCGGGGTCCGTGCCGCCGTAGAGGACGCCGTCCGTTCCGACGGGGAAGCCTTCGATCGAGGCCGTGCCAGCGGGCTCGTTGAGCGGGGCCAGCCCGAGCATCACCAGGCCGCCCCAGTCGCCGGGCGCCGCCGCCGCAGCCGGGTTGCCGCTCGTCATCACGATGGGCTCCGCAGCGGTTCCCACGGCGTCGATGCGGCCGCTGGTCGTGATGATGAGCGCGTTCTCGCCGGCGGCACCGCCGGTGCCGCCCTCGATGCGGGTGCCGGCCTGAATCGTCAGCGTGGCCGGCGCCGCCGCGTCGCCACTGCCCACGAACACCTGACCGGTGAACTGATAGGTCGCGCTAGCACACCAGATGGTGTCCTCGGTGATATCGCCGGCGACCTGAATGTCGCCGCTCACGCCTTCGCAGGGGTCCGGAGTGCTGTCGTCCGGGGCGCCGCTGTCCGTCGGCGTGTCCATGTCCTCCATGGTTCCCGTTGTCGTGGTGCCGTCGTCATCACCGCAGCCGCCGAAGGCGAGGCCAGCGACGATGCAAGCAAAGAGCCAGTTCTTGCGAGTCATCTAAGTACCCTTTCGATCCCTTCGCCGAGCAACCTTGCTCGGCGTCATGTGCCCTGGTCGGGTGCCCCGCCTTGGGGCGCGCCGCGTACTTACCCATGCGACCGGCCAAGTCAGCGGCTAGAGGGTGACAGGTACGTGACCTTCCTGCTCAGCGGACCCGGTACGTCACGCTCAGTGAGGCATTCACGCCAGGGCGGTAGGACCGAACCGGTTCAACCTGGTTTCCAACGCGCACGACCTGCTCCTGAACATCGTTCAGCAGATTCTTGACCGAGGCCTTCAGCGACCAACGGTCATTCACGTCCCACGCCATGATGAGGTCGAGATAGTGGAACGGTAGCTGCTCGGCGTCGGGTGCCCCGTTGCTTCCGGCCTGCGTGATGAAAGGTCCGTTCACCAGGTAGAATACGAAGACACTGAAGGGAAGGTCATCGGGCGCGTAGCCCAAGGAGGCGTTGACGACCCAGGGTGCCTGCAGCTGCAGACTCCGGTTGACGCTGGTGGCGACCCGCGTCTGGTCACCTTCGCGGAGCTCGGCCTCACTCGCGACGTAGGTAAAGTTGGCACCCAGCCGCAGCCCTTCCAGCGACTCGTGCAGCCGGCGGAGATCCACCTTGGCCTCGAGCTCGAACCCAATGTTCTGTGCCGAGGCGACGTTCTGGAACGCGATCTCGCGGTTCGGGCTCAGAATCACGTATTCGATGGGGTCCCGGAACAACTTTGCGAAGACGGACGCCGCGATAACATCCGTTCCCCCGGGGAACCACTCCCACCGTAAGTCGAGGTTCTGAATCTGCGCGATCTCAACGGTCGGATCGCCCTGAATCGACTGGTTGTTGATGAAATCAGGGCGAAGCGAGCTTGAGAGCTCCGGTCCCCGGGGGCGGGCTACCGTGACCGAATACCCTCCACGCAGGTTCATCTGCTCCGTGAGCTTGACGGTGCCGCTCAGCGCCGGCAGGTAGCTAAGGTCGTAGCGATCGACGAAGTCTTCCTCTTGGGCCAGGTCCGTCAGATTGACCTGTCCGGTTCCGGGAACGAGCTCCTGCCGGTAGCCCTCGAGACGGATGCCACCGAAGACTTTGAACCGCTCGTGAAGCTGGAGTGCTGTCTGTGCATAGACTGCGAAGAGATCAGCGCGGTATGTGAAGGCGTCGGCCGCGCGCGTCCCTTCACTGAGGGACCAGTTCTCCTCGCGGGAGGAGTTCGGGAACAAGAGCTCCGGCGCACGGGCGGCGAAAGGCGCGTCGGTCCGTCCGCTATAGACGAAAGAGCGGAAGTCGTAGTCGACACGGGAACGCTGAAAGGCCGTTCCCAGCTCAAACTCGTAGAGGCCGGCCTGGTTGACGTCGTACTTGACGCTCGCCGATCCGCCATAGTCGAGGCCCGTGAGGCTGATGAAGAGACGCCGTCCATCGCTGCTGTCCGTGAGCTGGTTGCTGAAGGCTAGACCGGCGGGCCACGGACCGGGACCAAAGGGCGCGTCGTTCGAGTCGAAGGGAATCCCGCCGTATTCGAAGTCGCGCGTATCGGGCTGGTCCCGAAGGCTCGGCGTGACGTAGGCCTGATAGCTCAGCTCCGCATCGCCAATGAAGTGCTGGCCCGAAGCCTGATTGAACCAGAGGCGCCGTGCCGTCCACGAGGTACGGCCACGAAGGGAAGGGATGCTCTCGTCGAACCGGTTGTTCGCACCAAGGTCAACACCGACGAAATCCTCGCCAATCTGATTCACGAGACTCGTAAGCGTCAGCGTGTTCTCTTCGTCGAGTTTGAGAGCCGCTGTTGCAATCGCCGAGACCCGCGCTGTCTGCTCATAGGACTCACGGTCGTAGCGCTGGCGAACGCTAAGCACGGGCGTACCCGTGTCGAGTCCGGTGATGCTGTAGCGACCGACGGTCCCGACGCGCCGTTGCCGGTCAAGGCTCCAGCCTGCTGCAACGTAGTACCCGAGCGAACGGCCGCCTCGCAGGTTCACGGTGTCGCCGATGCTGCCGCTGATGGATGTAATCGGAGCCCAACCGATGCGCTGGGAGTTGATCTCCCAATCGTCGTTGAAACCCTGCTCCGCCTGGAGCAGCGCCTCCTCGTCGACGCCTTGCCCATCCGGCGTGAGGAAGTCCGCGCGCCGTAGCTGGCGGTCATTCAGAAGCGACGGAACGGTGCGCCGACTCGAGCGGTCGAACCCGAGAAGCTCGGTGCGCGAACCCGTCGCCACCGCACCTCGCTGCCATGTGGTCGCCGAGTTGATCGAGGTGCCGACAGAAATCGATGCGGTGAAGTCCTCGGGAAACTCGCGCGTACGGAGCAGCGCCGCGCCGCCGCCGAAGCTGCCCGGCAGGTCCGGCGAGTAGCTCTTCACCACGGACAGGCTGCTCAGCATGAAGCTCGGGAGTAGATCGAGCTCTACGCCCGGGGCGTTCACGTCGAGCTGGGGGATGGGCGCGCCGTTGAGCGTGACCGAGGTGTAGCGGCCGCCGAGGCCACGGACGAAGAGGTACTTGCCGCCGACGATCTGCGTCGCGACCACTCGCCGCGCCGCCGAGCCTGCCGAGCCGTCGCCGGAGCGGGAGATCTCCTCCTGGCTCACGGCGTCCTGCACCACGTCGGAGTTCTGGCGAATGCGCGTCTGCGCCGCCTCCGTGTTCGTATCGATGCGGTAGTTGATGACCGCCGCGTCCCCGAGCGAGCTCGTGTCGAGCGCCATGGGGATTTCGTCTTCGTATTCGATGCGGCCGGGACGCACCTGAATGCCCTCGACCTCGAGGGGTGCGTAGAAGTCGAGACGAAACTTGAAGGTGTAGGTCCCCGGCGGGAGGCGGACCTGGTAGCGGCCATCTTCGAGCGTGCCGATGCGGCGGAGCGCCGTGCCGTTCTGCTCGATGGTGATCTCGACGCCTTCGAGGGGCGCGTTGTCCGCATCGCCGTCGACCACGATGCCCGTCACGCCGGTGTCACCCTCTTCGAGCGTGTCCCCCGGGTCGAGCTCTTCGGCTTCCCCGCCCTCGGCGCCTTCGATGCCGCCCTCGACGGGACCTTCCACGGGGCCCTCGATGGGTCCTTCGACCGGCTGCGCGGCGGCGATGGGCGCCGCGGCAAACGCGAGCACGAACGCGATCAGGCCAAGCTTCACCGGCCGGAGGCTCGCCCGGCCAGGTGTCGCGGGTTCACCGGTCCCGCTCCGGAACCGTGACGGCCCGTGACTTCCGAGGCTATTCATCGGTCCACTCAGTTCGGAAGGGGCTCGGTCATGACCGCGATGGTCGCGGCGCCGCCCTGCTTGGCGAGGTCCATCGCCTCGGCGGCACGCTCAAAGGCCACGCCGTCGGCGGCGTCGAAGAAGATTTTCCGGTCTCCACGCGCCGCCAGCACACGCGTGAGGCGCTCCGGGAACTGCGCGTCCGGCACCACATCCCGGTTGATGCGGATCTCGCCCCGGCTGTTGACGCTCACCACGAGCGGCGTCTCCGGGTTCGTGTCGCTCGGCGGCGCGTCGTCTTCCGGGTCGTCCGGGATGTTGATCCAGAACATCTTGGAGAGCGCCGGCGTGATCACCATGAAGATGATCAGCAGCACGAGCACCACGTCGACGAGCGGCGTGACGTTCATTTCCGGGGTATGGCGGCCCTTTTTTCCGCCGCCGCCGGCGATCCCCGGGCAGGCGAGGACCACACCCGGCATGAAGCTC
>JBCCAW010000352.1:0-6257 GCA_039814655.1 Myxococcota bacterium
CCTGAGCCGAAAGGGACGCGCCGCATGATCGATCTTTACTACTGGCCCACGCCGAACGGGTGGAAAGTCTCCATCGCGCTTGAGGAATTCGGGCTGCCCTACAGATTCGAGGGGTCGGACCCGCGATGGGTGAGCTCGGGGCCGGCCACCGACCCCTGGGACGGGCGATGTGGCGCCGGAGAAGCGCGTTCGAGTTGGACGCGAAGGCCACGAGCCCGAGCTGCCGAGGCCTCCGACGGGTAGGGAAGGCGTCCGGGGATGTCGCATCGCGTTCGAGTCCGACTCGAAGGGCTTCGGCACATACCGGGCGGCGAGTGGACCCCTGGGAGGTGGCTTCGGGGAACGCAGCGAGTTCGTCCACGGGGTGGTCCGCTCGATGGGCGGCCCAACGAGGCGGTCGTGGCGTGGGCGCTCGCGGTGGGCTCGTGCTCGAGGCGCCACCGTAGGCCACGTGGCCTACGGTGGCGCGGATAAATGCATGTAATTGCTTGATTTAGTACTTGCTCTTGCGCATCTCTGCGCTAATGTTCAGTATGGCGGAGACGCTGCCGTACGCACAATCAACTGGCCGCCGAACAATCGTTTGGCGCCGGGTTCATGGACGCGAGGCGAAACGGTCGCTGTCGCGAGTCCGTCGTCCCTTCCCGCGCGGCGCGCGAGACGCCGTGGAGCGTGAGCCACAGGCCACATGGCCTACGCCGCGGCGAGCGCCGCGTAGGAACGAAGCCAGAGGCCACGTGGCCGACGCGGCGGCGATCGCCGCGAGGGGATGGAGCCACCCATCAGATTCGAACTGACGACCTACGGTTTACGAAACCGTTGCTCTACCAACTGAGCTAGGGTGGCGTTTCCCGGCTCCCGGAGCGGGCTCCGTGAGCGAGGGGCGCATGGCTTATGTCGGGCGGGCGGGGCTGTCAAATGGCTTCGCGACACGCTCTACGGGCGGCGCGCCGCGAGCCCCCTTGGCGCTTTCGACGGTGGCCGCGAGGGCGTAACGTCGCCGTGCCTCGGGGCACTGCGGGTAGGGCCGCGTGACGCGCCCACGAGGGTGCCCGCCGAGACCACCTCGCCATGTCCGACGACTCCACCGCCCCTGACTCCGGCGCCGAGGTGCAGCGCGAGCCCAGCGCCCTCGACCGGGCCCTGCGCCTCTTCAGCGACGTCGAGGCCGGCGAGGGCAAGCTTGCGCTGCTCATGGTCGCGAACCTCTTCGTGATCATGCTCTGCTACTACGTCATCAAGACGGTCCGCGAGCCGCTCGTGCAGACCTCCGGTGGCGGCGAGTTCACCGGCGGCCAGCTCAAGACCTATGCCGCCGGCGCGCAGGCCTTGGTGCTCATGGTGG
Organism: Myxococcota bacterium; assembly: GCA_039814655.1. GTDB lineage: Bacteria > Myxococcota_A > Polyangia > Polyangiales > Houyiibacteriaceae > CALCTH01. The sequence continues at coordinate 1,346 of JBCCAW010000352.1, forward strand.
CCGTGCCCACCTACGCGCGCCTCGTCTCCGCTGTCGAGACGAGCCGGCTCATTCGCTACGTCACGCTCTTCTTCGCGGCCAACATCGCCGTCTTCTACGCCCTCGCGCAGCTCGGCGCGCCTGGGCTCGGCTTCGTCTTCTACGTGTGGGTCGGCATCTTCAGCCTCGCGACCATCGCGCAGTTCTGGTCCTACGCGAACGACGTCTACGACAAGCCCACGGGCGAGCGCATCTTCCCCATCGTGGCCTTGGGCGCCACGGCCGGCGCCGCCGCCGGCAGCTTCCTCGCTCGCACCCTCTTTCGGAGCGGCTTCGGCGCCTTCAACATGCTGCTCCTCGCCGGGGCGCTGCTCCTCACGACGCTCGTCTTCTACGGGGCATCGGACCGGCAGCGCCGCGCGGCCCCGGCCTCCGCGGGTCGCGCATCCTCGGACGCGCCCAAGGTCGAGGCCGGGGCCGGCTTCGATCTGGTCTTCAAGAATCGCTACATCCTCCTGATCGCCCTCCTGCTGATCCTGCTGAACCTGGTGAACACGGTGGGCGAGTACGTGCTCGCCGAGCTCGTGGGCCGTGCGGCGAGCGAGGCCGTGGCCGCGGGCAGCGTGGAGGAGGTGGGCGACTACATCGGCGCCTTCTACGGCGAGTTCTTCACCGTCGTGAACATCGCCGGCGTCATCCTCCAGGCCTTCGTCGCGTCCCGGCTCGTGAAGTACTTCGGCATCGCCGGCGTGCTCTTCCTCCTGCCCTTGGTCTCCCTCGGCACCTACGCCTTCGCCGCTGTGGGCGTGCCCTTTGCGCTCTTCCGCTGGCTGAAGACCGCCGAGAACAGCACGGACTACTCGGTCATGAACACGGCCAAGGCCATGCTCTGGCTGCCCACCAGCCGCGCCGAGAAGTTCGCCGCCAAGCAGGCCGTCGACACCTTCTTCGTCCGCCTCGGCGACGTCTTCGCCGCGATCCTCGTGTTCGTCGGGACGAGCTTTCTCGACCTCGGCCTCACGGGCTTCGCGGCGGTCAACGTCGTCGTCGTCGTCGTCTGGCTCGGCGTCGCCTGGGCCCTGCGACGCCGCTACCAGGCGCTGCAGCCTGCGTCCTGAAGGAGCTCCGCACCCATGCGTCATCCATCCGGCGAAACGCGCGAGTGGCTCGAGGCCGATGGCCTCGGAGGCTTCGCCATGGGCACCGCCAGCGGGCTCCGCACCCGGCGCTACCACGCGCTCCTCGTCGCGGCGGCCGCGCCACCGGGTGAGCGCAGCGTGCTCCTCGAGGACCTCGAGGTGGTGGCCGAGACCGCCGCTGGGCGCTTCCCGCTCACCGCGCGCCGCTACCCCTCGCCGGAGGGCGACCTGCTCCATCCCGACGTCACGCCGGCGGTCTTTCACGACGCGCCCTGGCCGCGCTGGGAGTGGACGCTCCCGGACGGGACGCGGCTCACCGGCGAACTCATCGTGCCCCGGGGCGCGGCGCAGGTCGCGCTGCGCTGGAGGCGCCGCGTCGGCGCCGGGTCGCTTGCGTTCGTCGTGCGGCCCTTTCTCTCCGGGCGCAGCTTTCACGCGCTCGAGCGGCACACGGAGCCGCCGCGCTTCCCGCTGACTTTCACCCGCGACGAGCTCCGCTGGGCGCTCCCCGGGCCCCTCGACCTGCGCGCGCGGCCAGCGGCGGACCGCTGGCGCTGGAAGGAAGAGGCCTTGCTGCATCGCCAGGCCCTCTTCGCCGCCGAAGCGAACCGTGGCCTCGACGCGCTCGCGGACCTCGCCTCGCCGGGCGCCTTCGTGCTCGAGGGCGAGGACGTGCAGCTCACCTTCGGGTCGCCGGGCCCGGACCCGCTCCCCGCCTTCCTGCGCGTCGCCGACGACGAGCGCCAGCGCCGGGCGCGGCTCGCACCCCCGCAAGCGCCGGCGCGCCTTGCCCAGCTGCATCGCGCCGCCGACGCCTACATCGTTCGCCGCGGCACGGGCCGCACGGTCATCGCCGGCTACCCCTGGTTCGGCGACTGGGGCCGGGACACCTTCATCGCGCTCCGGGGCCTTTGCCTCGCGACCGGGCGGCTCGACGTGGCCGCGGACGTGGTGCGTACCTGGGCCGCGCACGTCGACGCGGGCATGCTCCCCAACCGTTTCCCCGACGGCGAGGCGCCCGAGTACCACTCCGTCGACGCCGCGCTCTGGTACGCCTTCGTGGCCGGCGAGACGCTCGACGCGCTGGACGCGGCCGGCGTGCGGGACCCGGACCTCGAAATCGCCGTGCGGGACGCCGTGATCGCGATTCTCACCGGCCATCGGGACGGGACGCGCCACGGCATCGCCGTGGAGGCCGACGGCCTGCTGCGCGCCGGCGTCCCCGGGCTTCAGCTCACGTGGATGGACGCGAAGGTCGGCGACCACGTGGTCACGCCGCGCATCGGAAAGCCCGTGGAGATCCAGGCGCTCTGGGTACACGCGCTCCGCGTGGGCGAGCGCTTCGATGCGTCGTGGGCCCTCTACCGCGAGCGGGCCGAAGCGGCCTTCGCGGCGCGCTTCCCCTTGGCCCGGGGCGGCCTCGCCGATGTGGTCGACGCGGAGGGGGTCGAGGGGCGCGTCGACGGCCGGCTCCGGCCGAACCAGCTCCTCGCCCTCGGCGGTCTCCGCGACCTGCTCGTGCCCCGGGAGGTCGCGGCGCGGGCGCTCGAGCGCGTGCTCGCCGAGCTCTGGACGCCGCTCGGACCTCGCTCCCTCGCCCGCGCCGAGGACGGCTACCGGCCGCGCTACGGCGGCGGCGTCGCCGAGCGCGATGGCGCCTACCACCAGGGCACGGTCTGGCCCTGGCTCCTCGGGCCCCTCGTCGACGCGTGGCTTGCGGTCCACGGCGACACGCCCGCGTCCCGCAGCGAGGCGCGCGCGCGCTTTCTGCCGGCGCTCCACGCGCACCTCGACGAGGCGGGTCTCGGGCACGTGAGCGAGATCGCCGACGCCGAGGCGCCCCACGGGGCCCGGGGCGCGCCCTTTCAGGCCTGGAGCGTGAGCGAGCTGCTCCGGGTCACCGCGCGCCTCGCGGGCTGAGCCGCGCTACTCGCGCGTGAGCACGTGCCAGTCGTCGCAGGCGAGCGTGGCGCTTTGCTCGCCGCCGCCGAGCCAGCGCACGACCACCGCCACCTCGCAGTCGACGCCGGGCTCCACGGGGCCGAGGCCCACGTCGATCCACGGCTCGTCGCTGCCGTTGAAGGTGCCGCCGGCGCGAACTTCGCGGCGCTGGGTCACGCCGCCGCGGGTGATCGTGAGCTGCGCGCCGAGCGCGTCCGCCCCTCGCGTGTCGAGGGCCCGAAGGCGAACCCAATGGGTCCGCCGCGGCAGGTCGTTCCGCCAGAGAATCGGTGCGTCGTCGTGGCGCACGACGAGCATGTCGCTGTCGCCGTCCCGGTCGTAGTCGAGGAGCACGAGCGCCCGGCCCTGGCCCACCTTGCCCGGGGCGCCGAAGCCCAGCTCCCGGCCTCGCTCGCGAAAATGACCGGTGCCATCGTTGTCGAAGAAGAACTCCCGGCCGTCGCTCCGCGAGACCCATCCGGCGGTCTGCAGAAGATCCAGGTCGCCGTCGTGGTCCATGTCCTCGGCCGCCGTGCCCCAGCCCCAGTCGCCCCAGCTCACGCCGCGGGCGAAGGAGTCCTCGCGAAACACGCGCCCGCCTTCGTTCAGGTAAAGCCGGTTGCCGCCCCAGTCGGTGAGGGCCTTCGACTCGTCGGCGTCCGAGATGCTCGTGACGAAGAGGTCGTTGTCCCCGTCGGCGTCGAGGTCGCCGATGGCCAGGCCCATGGCGTTCGTCGCGACGTTCACGCCCGCGACGTCCGTGCCGTCGACGAAGGTGCCGTCGCCAGCGTTCCAGAAGATACGGCTCGCGCCGAAATCCGCCGCCACATAAAGGTCCTGCAGCCCGTCGTCGTCCAGGTCCGTGAAGGCCGGCGTCAGCCCGAAGGTGCCCTCCCGCCCGTCGAGCGTGGGCCAACCGTCGGCGCTGACGCCTGCAGCCGCGGTGATCTCCTCGAAGTCGCCTTCGGGCTCCCCGAGCCGGTTGCGGAGCAACATGGTCCGCGACAAGGGCACGCGCGCCAGGTGGTTGTAGGCCCACTCCACCACGTAGATGTCGGCCCATCCGTCGGCGTCCATGTCGCCGAAGGTGATGCTCTGGCCCTGGACGTTTCGGTCTTGCGCCGGCGTCGCCCCGAGCGCCAGACCGCGCTCCACGAGCCCGGACCCGGTGTTGAGCCAGAGGTAGTGCCGGCGCTGGCCGTAACCGCTCACGTAGACGTCGAGGTCGCCGTCCCGGTCGACGTCGTGCATGGCCACACCGCTCGTCGAGCTGTCGAGGCGCGACACGCCCCAGGCGTCACTCACGTCCGTGAAGGTGCCGTCCCGGTCGTTCAGGTAGACCCGGTCCGGGCCTCCCATCACGGCGAAAAAGAGATCCGGCCAGCCGTCCCCATCGAGGTCGCCGGCCGCCGCTCCGCCGGTCTGCCACCCCTCGGCGCACGCCGGCGTCGGGAGGGTGCAGGTCGCCGGGAAGTTCGGGTCCTGATCGTGCTCGAGGCCCGCCTCCCCGGACACGTCCACGAAGCGCGCCTCCGGAAGCGGAAGCTCCGCGTCCGGGTCCGCGTCCGGCATGTCCATGAGGGCGTCGGTCGGTCCCGCATCGGCGACACCGGCATCCGGGAGCTCGGCGTCGCGCCCGGCGTCCGGAGTTCCCGGCGAGCCGTCCGCCGCTCCGGCGTCCGTGGCCGGACCCGGCACGGTGGCCGGGCCGCACGCGGAGGCCGCGAAGCCGAGGAAAAAGCCGAAGAGGCAAGCCGTGGAGCGTAGAGGGCCCCGAAACATCGACGGCAGCCTACATGATTTCGTGCCGGTCGGCCGCCGGGGATACGGGGATGTCGCGAGCGATGGCGAGC
>JBCCAW010000714.1:0-2726 GCA_039814655.1 Myxococcota bacterium
GCTCGCGGGCACGGGAGCGCATCACGTGGCGGCTCGCCTTCGGGCCGCGGTCCCGGCCGCGCACGGCGCAGCGGGCGACGAGGCACGGAGCAGAGAGCAGGACGGCGACGACGCGGCGACCGAGATCCCCCGCGCCCGGCGAGACGCCCTGGCCCGGCTCGCCTTCTTCGAGCTTCATCACGGGACCGCCGAGGCCGCGCGCGGCCCGCTCGAGGCGCTCTTGGAACACGCGCCCAACGACCTGCCCAGCCTCCGTGCGCTCGAGCGTGTCGCCATGGAGACCGGGGACGACGACGCGCTCCGGGACGTCGAGGGCCGCCTCGCCCTCGCCCTGGCTGCGGTCGGCCCCGAAGGCGACGGCGGAACCCTGGCCCTGCGGGATTCGGAGTCGCACGCGCGCCTGGCCGTTCGCCTGCTCACGCAACCGAAGGACGCCTCCGGAGACGCCGCCGACGGGCTCCTGCTGGCCCTCGCCCCGCGACTCCTGGGCGACGAGGCGGGCGGCACGGGCGTCGCGAGCATCGCGAGCGCCTGGACGCTCCGAAGGCTCGTCGCGGCCTACCGTGCCGCCGGCGACGACGAAGGGACGCTTCGCGCGCTGCTCGCGCTGGCGAACGCCTTGGGCCGGGAGCCGACGGAGCGCCTGGCGGTGGTTCTCGAGGCGGCGCCGCTCCTGGCCGACCTACGCGATCCCCGCCAGGGAGCCGAGCTCCTCGCCGGCGCAGACCCGGAGCACCCCTTCGCGGCCGCGGTGGAGGCCAAGCTCGTGGGCGCCGCCGGCGACGCGGCGGCCCTCGCCGACGCCGCCTCCCGTGCCGTCGAGGCGGCGCGGACCGCGGCTCAGCGCCTGGGCCACGGCTACGTGGCCGCACAAGCCTGGGAGCTCGCCGGGAAGACCGACGAAGCGCTCGCCGCCTACCGCCGCTGCGCGGCCCTCGACGTGACCTACCGGGAGGTGTTTCCCCGCCTTCGCGCGCTTCTCGAGGACCGGGACGATACGGAGACCTTGGCCAAGCTCCTGGCCCAGCGCCTCGACGCCGGCGCCGAAGGCGAGACGCTCGTCGCGCTGCACGAGGCGCACGCCGCGCTGCGCAAGCGCCTCGGGGACCTGGACGGGGCCCGCGAGAGTCTCGCGGCAGCGCTGGAGTTGGAGCCAGACCGGCCGGGGGCGTTGAGCGAACGGGCGCGGCTCGCGCTCCGCGTCGGGGCCCATCGCGAGGCTGCGGAGGCGCTCATCCGCTACGCGCGGCTCACGCGCGACCGCGCGGAGCTCCGCTGGGTCTTTTTCACCCTCGGCGACATCTATGACCGACATCTGCCGGACGTGCGCCGCGCGGATGCGGCCTTCAAGCGCGTCCTGAAGCTCGTACCCCACGACGAAGAGGCCCTCGGGCGCCTGGCGGACCTCTACGAGCGCCAGGAAGAGTGGAGCGCCGCCGTGGGCGTCCTCAGCCGGTTGGTGGCCCTCGCCGCGGGGCCCGAGACGCGGCGGCCGCTCGCCCTGCGCCTCGCCGAAGCGCACGAGCGCCGTGGCGACTTGCGCGCCGCGGAGCAGACCCTGGACGAAGAACGGCGCGACGATCCCACGGAGCCCCTCGTCCTCGCCGCGCTGGCCGACCTTTATGCTCGCCAGGGAGCCGGGGCCGCACTCTCCATGCACCTCGGTCGGGCGGCGTCGGACCTGCGCCGAGCCCTTCAGGAGCGCCCGGAGGAGGCGGAGCTTTGGGAGGCCCTGGCCGACGTCATGGACCGCCGGGAGCGACCCGACGGGACACGGGTGGTCGCCGCCACGGCGCAGGCCTTCGAGGCCGCCAGCCTCGAGCTAGCCTCGAAGAACGCTGAGCCTCGCGTCCCGGGAGCCGCCGCAGCCGCCATGGACCCGGAGGTGGTCCGGGCCCTCTCGCCGGGGCTTGGCGAGCCGACCTTCGCGCTCTTTCGCCAGCTCGCCGACGCGCTCGACAAGGCCCTGCCCTTCGACACGCGCCGCGCCGGCACGCGGAAGCTCGGCCGGGACGACCCGGCGCGCCTGCAAGCCCGGGAGCTGGCGCCGACCTTCGGTTTCGCGGACGCGCAGGTGCTCGTGGCGCCAGGCACGCGCTGGGCTCCGGTCTCCGCGTCGCCTCCCACGGTGCTCCTCGGCGAGAGCCTCTCTGCGCTCCCGGAGGGGCCGCGAGCCTTCCTGCTCACGCGCGCGCTGGCGACGCTCAGCCTGCGCCTCGAGGCGCCGCTTCGTACGCCCGCGGACGCGCTCGAGCTTTCGCTCGCGGGCTTCGTACGCCAGGCGGACCCGTCCTACGCACCGGAGGGCATGGACGAGGCGCAGCTCGACGACGCGGGCCGCCGCTTGCTCAAGGCCGTGCCGCGACGGCATCGGGATGCGCTCGGCCCGCTGGCCATCGAGGTGGTGGCGGCGGCGGACTTCGACCCCGGGGAACTGGCCGCACGCATTCACCGCCTCGCCGACCGGCTGGCCCTCCTCGTGCTCGGCGACGTGGCCAGCGCCCTCGACGCGCTCCTCGCGCTGGCGGGCGTGCCCCACGGCACCGGCGCCCTTCGGGCCGCGGGCCTTGGCGAGGTCCCGGCGGCCCGGGCGCTCCTGGAGTTCGCCCTCGACGACCTGCACCTGGACGCGCGGCGGCACACCGGGGCGGAGCGGCTCTGATGCGCGTCGGGCTCATCGGCCCCGCGGCCCGCGCGGACGCCGAGGCGCTCCGCCAGGCCGCCGA
>JBCCAW010000786.1:0-2115 GCA_039814655.1 Myxococcota bacterium
CCAGGTGGTCGAGGCGCGCCACGGGCTCGAAGGTGGACGCATGCAGGCGCACCCGGTCCCCTTCCTGTAGCGCCACGTAGAGCACCTCTTCGCTCAGCAGCTCCGCGCGGCCCTCCCGGCTCAACGGCAAGAGGGCCACGGCGCCGCGCGCGGGCTCGCCGAGCACCACCGGCGCCGCCTCGAGGCGCACCACCACCGGCAGCCCCTCGCCCCGGGGCCGGAGCAGAAAATCGTCGGCCTCGAGCACGCGCCGTGGCGCCGGGGAGCGGCCCCAGGCGTCGAGCACCACGGGGCCGGCGGGCGCCCCCGCGAGGCGCTCCACGGTCCCGACGATGCTCTCGCCCGTCGCGCCGAGGGACGCCGGGTCGAGGGCCAGCGCGTTCGGCTCGCCCGGCGCGTAGGGCGGATGCACGGACCAGTCCCGCGCCGCCACGAAGGCCATGGCCCCGAGCAGCACCCAGACGTCGAGCACCAGGAAGAAGAGCGCCACGTGCACGGTGAAGGCCGCGATGGCCACGCCGCCAAGCGCGAGATAGAGCGGCGGGTAGGCCAGCACCCCGGCGAAGAGTCCGAGCGCCAGCGCCCGGAGCAGCCTCCCCAGGCGGGCCTTCGCGCGCCGAAGACTCGTGCCGCGCTGCCGCACGGCGAAGGCCAGGGCGGGCCGGCCGCCGCGGTCGCGCCGGTCCACCGTCGCGCGCTCGCGGGCGCGATGTCCGAGCGTATCGCCTCGGGGCTCGAAGGAGTGCACGAAGCGGTGGCGCCGCACCCCCGGAGCGTGCCAGCGCCGGGCCCGTCGAGCTACCCTCCCACCGTGGGCCGCCTCATCCTGCTCCTCGTGGCCGTCGTGCTGACCGCGCTCGCGCTCGGCGGCCTCGCCTGGAATGCGCCGCAGGACCTCGTGCTCGGGTCGCCCGCGGTCTCCTACGGCACGCGAGAGGCGGCCTGGCTCGCGCTCGGGGGCGGCCAGGGCGTGCTCGTGGTGGGCCTCGGCGGGACGGGCCTGGTGGTTGTTGGCGTCGCCGGCCTCGGGCTCTTCTTCGCCGTGGGCCAGCTCGCGGTGGGGCTGCTCACCCTCGGCCAGGTCGGCCTCGGCCTCGTGGGCTTTCTCGGCCAGCTCGGCGGCGGCTTCGCCAGCCTCGCGCAGCTCGCGGTCGGGGTCGTCGTGCAGGGCCAGGCGACCCTTGGCCCCGTCGACGGCAAGGGCTTCTTCGCGGAGACGAGCCGCGAGCTCGGCGCGCTGCTCCGCTTCGCGCCGCGCCCCTCGCCAGGCACCTCTTCCGGAGCGCTCCGCAACGAAGGCGGTTGAGCGCGGGCGCCATCGCGCGCAGGGTCGCAGCGCCGGCGCCGCGGCCCAGGCCTGATCACGCGGGGCCCTTTCCGGCGACCGGTCCTTCGAGATGCCTCGCGACTCGCCCGCCCCCTCCGCTCCTTCGCTGCCTCCGCCGGCGCCCGGCATCGCCGCCCGCTGGGTGGCTCTCGCGGCCCGCGCGCCCGGGCGCCTCGTGCTCCTCGGTCTCGCGCTGGCGGCCCTCGGCGTGGTCGGCGCGGGCCGGCTCCGCGTCGACACGCGCACGGACCGGCTGCTCCCCTCCGAGTCGCGTTCCGTCGACGACCTGAACGCGCTCCGGGAGCGCCTCGCCGGCGACGCGCCGCTCATGGTGCTCGTGCAGAGCGGCGACCCGGCGCTCAGCCGCGCCGTCCGGGATACGCTCCGGGAGCGCATCGCCGCCTGGGAGGACACGCGCTGGGCCATCGGCGCCCGCGACCTCAGCGATCTTCTCGACCGGCGCGTGCACTACCTGCCGGCCGAGGATCCGCCCCGGCAGCGCGGCGACCTCGGCCCGCGTCCCCGCGCCGCGAGCATCGATGGCCTCGCCCGCACGCTCGAGGCCAACGTGGAGTTTCACGAATGCGCGGCCCTGCCGGGCTGCGTGAACCTCGACGACGAGCCGCCACCGCTCCCCACCTCGGACGAGCTGCGGGCCACCTTTCGCGCCCAACCGGCCATCGCCGCCTTCGAGCGTTTCCTGGGCGCGGGCGCCCTCGACGCGGCGGACGCGGACCCGGCCGGCGAGGAGGGCGCGGACGACCCGGCCCGCGACGACCCGGCCCGCG
>JBCCAW010000496.1:0-4564 GCA_039814655.1 Myxococcota bacterium
CTGCCGTGCACGCCGACGGGCCCACCCGCACGAGAAGCACCGTACGAGAAGCACCGCACGAGAAGCGCCGCGGAAGGCAGTTCCGGCCTGTTTCGTCCGGATCCCGAAAACGCTTCCGAAACGCCTAGGTGCGGCTTCTGGAAGCCCCAAACGTCGTCGAAGCGCCTAAGAACGACTTCTTTGGGCACTCTTGGCCGTTTAAGTCGCAAAGAATGCCTTTGCGGCCGCTCAGGAGCCTTCTTACGAGCGAAGAGTCGATTTTAAAGCTCAAAAAGTCGCGCTTAGGCGCTTCGCTCGCGTTTTTCTTTTCCTGGAAGCGCGCCTACGCATTTTTATAGGGGTTTTTGCCCAGTCGTCGCCGCGCCCCCGATTCGGGGGATGTCGGCGCCCTCGCCGTCAGCGCGCCTCCAGCCGGCTCGCCTGAGCCTCAACCGAGCCTACCTGCGTCAGTCGCAGTTCGACAGCCTCAGGCCTCCCTGCGTCCCGACCACGTCCGGGTCGCCGCAGGTGAACACCAGGTCGAGCATCGCCGGCGGGAGAACCCCCTCGCAGAGTTGGGGGACGCATCGATAGGCAAAGCGGCAGCGATTGAACTCGTCGGTGGAGCACTCCGCCACCGCCGTGCACGCCTCGGCGATCTCGGCGCCCTCGGCGTAGCACGCCAGCAGATCCGCCAGCTCCTCGCGGAACGCGACGTCGCCGGCGACGGCGCTCTCCATGCAGCTCGTGAACTCGCGCGTGGAGAGCGCGACGTTCTCCTGCCCCAAGGCGACGCGGTCCTCGTCGAGCCCGGAGCAACGCCAGAGGCGTCCGTAGTGGGCCTGCTCGGCCCGGAGGAGCGCCTCCGTCGATGCCACGATGCGCTCTTCGAGCGTGAGCGCCGGAACGCCCCCGTCCATCTCGGTCGGGCCACCATCCGCCGGCAGGATGGCAATCTGCGAGCTGCAGGCGCCGACGAAGAGGGCCGCCCATGCCATGTGATGCGCGATTCCATTCATGCGGGTGGGGGGCCGCGACGCGCCGAATACGGGTCAGCTCGGCCCGCGCGCGGCCAGCCCCTACGCCTCGAGGGCCCTCAAGCTCGTCCCGCGGAGTGGCCTATCTCCGGCGCCTGCTGAGCGCCCGTGCGGAGGCCGTCGCGACGTCGCCGCAGGGTTTCATCGCGCGCCTGCGCCGGGCGGTGGGCGAAGGCGCCGCCGCCGGCGAACGCAACGGTACCATCGCCAAGGAGCGTCCATGTCCCATCCACATCCCGAACTCGAACTCGCGATCGACCACATCTCGCTGTCCGTCGACGATCTTCCTCGGGCCAAGGCCTTCTACGAAGCCGTCCTCCCCGCGGTAGGCCTCGAGCTGTCGCAGGAGCTGTCCGCCGAGATCGCGGGTGTGGACTGTCTTGCTTTCGGGCGCGGCCGAAAAGGGTCCTTCTGGCTCGTGGCGACAGGTACGCAATCGCCAAAGCTCCACGTGGCGTTTCGGGCTCCGAGCCGCGCCGCGGTGCGCGCATTCCACGAAGCCGCCCTCGCCGCCGGCGGCACGGACAACGGAGCCCCCGGGATCCGGGAGATCTACCATCCGGCTTACTATGCGGCGTTCGCCCTCGATCCGGAAGGCCACAACATCGAAGCCGTGTGCTTCGAACCGGAGTGACTCGTTCAATTCAATCGCCGGCAGACCCTCGGCGTCCGCGACGGAAGGGTGCAGAAGAAGAACCGGTGGGCCACGTCGCACCGTTCCCCTGATGATCGCACCGGAGGCATCCACTCGGTGGAGGGCGCTCGAAGAGCGCGGTGCTCAGTCGAAGAAGACCCAGACGACGACGCTCACCGCGAGGTCGTCGCCGAGGTCGAAGCGCACCGCTGGGACGCCCTCGACGGTGCCCACGGTGAAGGGCGCGACGCCCGGGGCCGGGCAGTCCGTGTCGAAGAGGCTGGGGACGCCCGGCGTCTGGAGCATCCCGGCCGCCGTCAGCGGCACCTGCGTGCCCTCCTCGGCGCCCTCGAAGTCCGCGACGATGTGGATGGCTCCGTCGAGCTCCACGCGCCCCGCCGCGTGACGCAGCTGTCCCGCGAAGGTGATGTCGGCCACCGCCGTGAGGGCCGGGAAGTCCGTCACCAGGAGCGCGCGTGTGGCCGGCCGCAGCGCGTCGGGAAGCTCCGCCGTCTCGTCGAAGATTGGCGCGGTCTCGGTGGCCGTGGGGACCACGGTGCTGACGGCCGTCGGATCCGAGATGCAGAGCCCCGGCTCGTAGTCGAGCTCCGACACGCCCGTGGGACCGCAGAACCCCTCGGTCGCCGGGGAGACGTAGGTGAAGGCGTAACACATCTCGTCTTCGGTCCGCGGCCCGGCGAAGACGTCGTCGCTGCCGGCGTTCTGGAAGGTGCAGCGCACCGTCAGCTCCTGCCCGACGTTCAGCTCCAGGGGGAGCTCGTAGAAGAGCTGGTTTTCGAAGCTCCAGCCCTCGAGGGAGAGCTGCACCTCGCCATCGACGAGGAGCTCGAAGCTCTGCCCGATCTCGTGCATGTGCGGCATCGAGGTCAGCACCGTGACCGCGCTGTTCACGCGGCACGTCCGCTCGACGGTCTCCGCGCTCCGCGCCGGGATGGAGAAGCCGAAGGCGCCGGGGCCCGGGTCGCTCATGACGAACTCGGTTCCCGCGACGGGCCCGACGTAGAGGCGAATACCGCTCGAGTCCCGGACGTCCTCGAGGCCGGCTCCGCTGTTGTAGTGGATCTGGAGCCGGAGCACGTCGTCACCGGTGAGGCGGATGCCCCCCTCGGGGAACTCGAAGGGGCCCGTACCCGGCGCCCAGGCGTAGACGTACTCCATGGCGGCGTCGCCCATGGCGGGGTCGCCGCGGCGCAGCGTGAGGTGGTGGAGCACGCGGCTCTCGTCGATCACCGGCTCGAAGCGGCGGATGAAGACATCCTCGGCCGTGAGGTTGGCGAAGTCGAAGTCGACGTAGCGGTCCGTGTCCGTGGCCCGCACCTCGAACTCTCCGGCAAGGAGATCGAGGGTCTCGAGCCCCGTCGGCGCGTCCTCCGGCGAGCGGAAGGGGGGGCGCGAGGCCCCGGTGCCGCCGATGGGGTCGGCCGTCTGCTCGCCGCAGCTCGCCCAGCCGACGATGGCGTCCCGCTGCGCGAAGCTCGGCTGCTCGATGCCGACCGGGGGCATGCTCCCCTCGCCGACGCGGACGGCCATGCGGTCCACGATGCGCGTGCCCTCCGGGCCCTCCACGAGCGGCGCGTAGTCGACCAGGGGGAAGGGCGCGCCGAAGTTGGGGGTCTCGCCGTGGCAGGTGCCGCAGCGCTCGGCGACGAGCGCCTGCACCTCGCTCGTCCACGCGGCCTCGTCGGGGACGCAGCTCGGAGCGCCGGCGTCGAGGCCGGCGGCCGGGTCGTCGCCGCAGGCGGCGAGCAAGAGGAGCGTGCCGACGAGCGCGCGACCGAGCAGGGCGCGCGTCGCGCCGTGAAGTGAATCCTGCATCGTGTCTTCCCTGGGCCTGGGTAGCGGTGAGCCACGAGGGCCCGCGACGCGGCACCTCGTTTGCTACGACCTTGCCGGGGACTTGTTGAGCGAGTGTGGACCCACGTGAAGGGGGAATCGCCCGATGGGCTGCGACGAGGCCGGGAGATCTGCAGGCTCCAGAACTCAACCAGCGACGGATCTACCTTTGCGAGCCGCCCTGCCGGATGACGCGGGAGCATGGCCTGGGGACAAGGGTACCGGCCGGCCCCCCAACCCCGCGGCGTTTTCCCTGCCGGGGCGTTGCTCAGCCTCGTTCAGCCGGCTTCGGCGGCCGCCGCGCGCGCCTCGTTGAGCGCTGCTTGAAGCTTGCTCTCGTCCTCGTGGCTGAGATTCGACTGGACGATGGTGCCGCCGAACTTCTGGATCTCCGGCACGACCTTATCGGGTGTCGCCCGCCGAACGAGCACGAAGAGGGCCGAGGTCCCGTCGCCGAGGCCCTCCGCCACCGTCTTCATCATCGCGTCGTCGATTCCGATGTCGGTGAGCGCTCCGCTCGCCGCCCCCGCCGCCGCGCCGACGCCCAGACCGAGGAGCGGATTCATGAAGATAAGGCCGATCAGAGTGCCCCACATTCCGCCCCTCATTGCCCCCGATGCGGTCATGTTGACCGCTTGATGAAGCTTGACCTTCCCGTCCTCGTTCTTTACAGCGACCACCGCGTCCTCGAGGTCGACGAGATAATCCTGCTGAAGCTTCGCTAGCTCGAGACGCACCTCGTGGGCTCGGTTCATATCGGGGTAACAGATGGCGATGAACGTAGGCATGAGAGTCCTTGTATCCGGGTAAATGGCGCCCCGAAGAGCGCGACCTTTGCGGCGACGAAGAAGCGCGCGGCGGCTCCGCGCTCGCGGCACATCAGGAGAGCGGGTTCCGCCGGCCCACGCCGTAGCCGGCACGAACAGCCCGCGCCCCGTCGCTCGGTTCAGGCTTTGATTTTAGCCGTTCAGCCCCGGCGCGGGCGTCTCAGCTTCGGCCAAATCCGCATCAATCGCTGCCAGGTGAACGAGGACCGGCTTCCAGGCCAGTCGGACGTCGC
>JBCCAW010000312.1:0-7073 GCA_039814655.1 Myxococcota bacterium
CGCGCCTTCGGCGCGCTCGCGGCCTGGGTGGCCGGGGCCCCGGCGGCCTTGCGCCGCGTGGGCCTGGCGCGGGGCGACGCCGAAGAGCTCGGCCGTGAGGCGGCGGGTTGGCTGCTCGTCCGCGCGCGCTTCGACGCCGCGTCGCTGCTCGCGCGCGGGGCGGATCTCGGCGGCGACGCGGCGAGCGAGCGGCTAGCCGAGGCCTGCTTCGTGGCCCTCGAGCCCGGGCCCGCGTCGCTGCTGCTCAGCACCGGCAGCGCCGGCGGCGCACGCTTCCGATCCACGGCCGGGGCCTTCGCCCTCGCTTGGGTGCTCCGGGAGCACCACGACGAGGATTGGTGGCGAAATCCCCGGGCGACGGGGGACCTGGAGGCCGGGCTTCGGCCCGGGGGCCTCGGGAACGTCGAGGCTTGGCTCGAGGGGCTCGGCGGCGACGCCTCCCTGGCCGCGAACGCAGCGGTCGAGCGCCTCTCGTGGTAGCGGTCCTGCATGGACTCTCTCGGCACCATCGGGTTCATCGGCGGCGGGACGATGACCGAGGCCATCGTACGCGGTCTCCTCGAGGCGAACGTCGCCGCCCCGGGCGAGCTTTGCGTCGGTGACCCGCGGGCCGAGCGGCGCGCGCACCTCGCGCGCACCTACGGGCTCCGGGCCGAAGCCAACAACGCGGACGTGGTCGAGGCGTCGGACGTGCTCGTGCTGGCCGTGAAGCCTCAGGCCCTCGACCGGGTGCTGCCCGAGGTCGCCGCGGGTCTGGGGCCGGGCACGCTCGTGGTGAGCATCGCCGCGGGCGTCCCGCTGCAGGCCCTCGAGGCGGCGCTCCCTTCCGGCGCGCGCGTCGTGCGCACCATGCCGAACACGCCGGCGCAGGTCCGCGCCGGCGCCACGGCGCTCTCGCCGGGGCGCCACGCGACCGCAGACGACATCGCTCGGGCCCGGCGCCTCTTCGAGAGCGTCGGGATCGTGGAGGTGCTCGAGGAGGCGCTCCTCGACGCGGTCACGGGTCTCAGCGGTTCCGGGCCCGCCTTTCTCTTCGTGGTCATCGAAGCGCTCGCCGACGGGGGCGTGAAGGTGGGTCTGCACCGCTCGACGGCGCAGCGCCTCGCGGCGCAGACCGTACTGGGCGCGGCGCAGCTCCTCATCGAGACCGGAGAGCACCCGGGCCGGCTCAAGGACATGGTCGCGAGCCCCGGCGGCACGACCATCGCGGGCCTGCACACGCTCGAGAGCGGTGGGCTCCGCCGCACACTCATGGACGCCGTGGAGGACGCGACGCGGCGCAGCTCCGAGATCGGCGCCGAGCTCGCGACGCGCCTCGCTGGCGCGCGCGACGATGCGCCGGGAAGCTGAGCCGCTGAAGGCGTACGCCGCGGCCCTGTCCTCGCGGCGCCACGACGCTATGCTCCGGCGATGAGTCTCCCCGACCGCGAGGTCTTCGCGGCGCGCCGCGCCGCCATCCTCGAGCGCATGGGCCCCGGCGTGGCCGTCTTCCCCGCCGCGCCGGTCTTCGTCCGGAACAACGACGTCGAGCACAGCTACCGGCAGGATTCGGACTTCTACTACCTGACGGGCTTCGACGAGCCGGAGAGCGTGCTGGTGCTGACGAACCGGCACGCGGAGCACCGCATGGTGCTCTTCGTGCGGCCGCGGGACCCGGAGCGGGAGGTGTGGGACGGCGCGCGCGCTGGCGTCGAGGGCGCCGTTGCGGACTTCGGCGCCGATGCGGCGTTCCCCATCGAGGAGCTTCAGACGCACCTCCCGGACTACCTCGGCGACGCCGGGCGCGTGCATTGCGCCATCGGCCGCGGCCACCCCTTCGATGGGGAACTCTTTCATGCGCTCCACGCGGTACGGCGCCGGGCGCGTCAGGGCGTCATCACGCCGGCGGAGATCGTCGACCCCGGCGCGTCGCTGCATCGCATGCGCCTCATCAAGGGCGCCGAGGAGCTCGCAGCCATGCGCTCCGCCGCGGCCGTCACCGCCGAAGCGCACCGCGCGGGCATGCGCGTCGCGGCGCCGGGCCGCCACGAGTACGAGGTGCAGGCCGAGCTGGAGCGCGTCTTCCGCCAGGGCGGCGCCGAGCGCAGCGCCTACGACAGCATCGTGGGCTCCGGCCCCAACGCGACGGTGCTGCACTACCGGACCAACCGGCGCCGCATGGAAGCCGGCGACCTCTGCCTCGTCGATGCGGGCTGCGAGCTCCATTACTACGCCTCGGATGTCACCCGGACCTTCCCCGTGAGCGGCCGCTTCACGGAGCCCCAGCGCATCCTCTATGAGCTCGTCCTCGCCGCGCAGGAGGCCTCCATCGCGGCCTGCGTGCCGGGCAAGAGCCTCGACGACGTGCACGCCGCGAGCGTCGACGTGCTCGCGCGGGGACTGCGCGAGCTCGGACTCGTCGAGGGCAGCCTCGAGGAGGTGCTCGAAGAGGAGAAGTACAAGGCCTTTTACATGCACCGCACGAGCCATTGGCTCGGCATGGACGTGCACGACGTGGGCGGCTACTTCGCCGACGGCGCGCCGATCCCCATGGAACCGGGGGTCGTGCTCACCGTGGAGCCGGGCCTTTACATCGCGCCGGACGCCGAGGTCGATGCGCGCTGGCGGGGCATCGGGATTCGCATCGAAGACGACGTTGTGGTGCGCGCCGAGGGGCCGCCGGAGAACCTCTCCGCCGACGTCCCCAAGACCGTCGCCGAGGTCGAAGCCGCGACGCAGGCTTGAGCCCGTTGGTGGCGGCGCGCGTCGCTTCGCGGGCGGGCGCCGGTGGGCTCATTCGGCGGGCGAGGCGGCGTCGAAGGCGCCGCTCTTCAGCTTGCGCCAGTATTCATCGAAGGCCCGCTTCACCTTACCGGCGAGGAAGTACATGCCGAGGATGTTCGGGAAGGCCATGCCGAGGATCATCAGGTCGCTGAAGTCGATGACGCTGCCGAGCTTGAGCACGCAGCCGAGCACGACGAAGGCGAGGAAGATGACCTTGTAGACCGTGGACGAGCCCTTGCCGAAGAGGAAGGTCCAGCTCCGCTCGCCGTAGTAGCTCCAGCTCACCATCGTCGAGAAGGCGAACATCACCACGGCGAAGGTGAGCACGTATTGGAAGCCACCGAGCACGCTGTCGAAGGCTGCGGAGGTGAGCGCGACGCCGTCCATGCCTTCGACCGGCGGCGCGTCCATGCCGGTGATCACGATGACCAGGCCCGTCATCGTGCACACGATGATGGTGTCGATGAAGGGCTCGAGGAGCGCCACGATGCCTTCGCGCACGGGCTCGTCGGTGCTGGCCGCCGAGTGCGCGATGGACGCGGATCCGACGCCGGCCTCGTTCGAGAACGCCGCGCGCTGAAAGCCGACGAGGAGCACGCCGAGGGCGCCGCCGCCGATGGCTTCGGGGCTGAAAGCCTCGCCCACGATGCGCGCGAAGGCGGCGGGAATGTCTCCGGCGTTCACCAGCAGGATGTAGAGGCCCGCGAGGACGTACACCGCGCACATGACGGGCACGATCACGCCGGCCACCTGACCGATGCGCTTGATGCCGCCGAGGATGACGACGCCGACGAAGCCCGCGAGCACGAGGCCATAGACCAGCGAGCCCACGCTCCCCTGAAGCCCGGGGATCACGCCGGCCATCTGCTGGTAGCTCTGGTTGGCCTGGAACATGTTGCCGCCGCCAAAGCTGCCGCCGATGCACATCACGGCGAAGACGACGCTGAGCACCTTGCCAAAGCGCGTCATGCCGAGCTCCTGGAGCCCGTCGCGGAGGTAGCGGAAGGGGCCGCCGCTCACCGTGCCGTCGTCGTCGACCTTTCGGTAGAGCTGGCCGAGCGTGCACTCGCTGAACTTCGACACCATGCCGAAGAAGCCCGCGACGACCATCCAGAAGACGGCTCCCGGGCCGCCCTTGGTGACCGCGATGGCGACGCCGGCGATGTTGCCGAGGCCCACGGTGGCCGAGAGGGCCGAGCTCAAGGCCTGGAAGTGGCTGACCTCGCCCTCGTGGTCGCCGTGGTCGTACTTGCCGCGCACGACGTCGATGGCGTGGCCAAAGGCCCGGAGGTTCGGGAAGCCGTAGCGGAAGGTGAAGAACACCGCGCCGACGACGAGCCAAACGACGATGAAGGGCACGGCGACGTCGTCCGTGAAAGGCGCCAAATCGAAGAAGAGCACGCTGGCCATGGGGCCGACGACCCACTCGCCGAACCAGGCGTCGAAGCTCGCGAGGGCCGCGTCGAGGCCCGAGGGCGCCTCCTGGACGGTGTCCTGCGCCACGGCGCGCGTGGCGGAGAGGGAGATCGCGAGGAGGCCGAGTGCCGCGGCAGCGGTGCGGCCGAGCGTCGGGACGTCGAGGCGGCGCATGAGCGGCCGACGGTCGCATACCTTCCCCGGGGACTCCAGCGCTGCCCATGCCTCGGCTGGGCCGACGTGATCTATCGGTTTTTACGAGGTCCGGGCGCTGTGCCGGGCGTGGGAACCCTCCCTGGGCACGGACGCGGGCGACGGCGGGTGACCGTCCCCAAGCGATGACGTCCCGAGGCCTTGACCCCACGCTCTAACCGCGCGATGTCGGGGGCACGCGGGACCACCGGTCCACGTTCACGGTCCCCCAGACTCGAGACCCCACGTGTTCGAGACCTACCTGCCCGTCTTCCTGATGCTCGGCGCCGCCACGTTGGTGGCCACGCTGATGTTCACGCTCACCTCGCTGCTCGGCCCGAAGAAGCCGACGCCCGAGAAGATGATCCCCTACGAGGCGGGCTCGAACACGACCGGCGCCCGGCACCTCCGGCTCAGCGTGAAGTTCTACCTGACGGCGATCCTCTTCGTCGTCTTCGACATCGAGGCCGTGTTTCTCTACCCGTGGGCGTCGCTCTTCCGTGAGCTCGGCTGGTTCGGGTTCCTGGAGATGCTGCTCTTCCTGACGATCCTCGGTGTCACCCTCGTCTACGCCTGGAAAAAGGGAGCCCTCGAATGGGAGAAATGAAGGTCCTCGGTGGCGGCGATGGCGCGGAGAACGTCTTCACGACGCGCTTCGACGACCTGCTCGCCTGGGCACGGAAGTACTCACTCTTCCAGTACCCCTTCGCCACGGCGTGCTGTGGCATGGAGTTCTTCGCCGTCGCCTCACCGCGCTACGACATCGCGCGCTTCGGCGCGGAGGCGCCGCGCTTCAGCCCGCGCCAGTCGGACGTGCTCTGGGTCGTGGGGACCATCAGCCAGCGCCAGGGACCGGTCATCAAGCGCATCTACGAGCAGATGACCGAGCCCAAGTGGGTCGTCGCCTTTGGCACCTGCGCGAGCTGCGGCGGCTTCTACGACAACTACACGACCATTCCGGGCGTCGATAAGGTGATCCCCGTCGACGTCTACATCCCCGGCTGCCCGCCGCGGCCCGAGGCCGTGCTCGACGGGCTGATGCTGCTGATGGAGAAGATCCAGAAGGGCAAGCGCGGCGCGGTCACCGTGCCGCCGCGGGAGGTCCCGACGCTGGCGAACATCCGCGCCAAGAAGCGCGTGGGCGAGCCGGTCCCGGCGCTCACGGCGCAGACCGTCGCCGGTCTGGCCCGGGGGGACGAATGAGCGCGGATCGGAAGAAGGCCGACAAGAAGGTTGCCAAGCGGATCCAGAAGGAGCTCGGCGACGCCGTCGTGGAGCTGCGCGAGTTCCGCGGTGACTGGGACGTACGAGTGAAGCCGGGCTCCTGGCGCGCCGCTGCGGAGTTCTGCCGCGACGACGACGCGTGCCGCTTCGAGCAGTTCGTCGACCTGACGGCCATCGACTTCCCCGAGCGGGAGCCGCGCTTCGACGTGGTGCTCTCGCTCCGCTCCATGGAGCTCAAGCACCGCGTCCGCTTGCGCACGGAGATCGCCGACGGCGAGGCCATCGCGACGCTCTCCAACGTGTGGTCCGGGGCGAACTGGGCCGAGCGCGAGGTCTACGACATGTTCGGCATCGCCTTCGAGGGGCACCGGGATCTGCGGCGCATCCTTCTCTACGAAGAGTTCGAGGGCTTCCCGCTCCGGAAGGACTACCCCATCGACAAGGCCCAGCCCCTGGTCGAGTACCGGGACGTGGACGACACGCTCAAGCTGCCGCCCTTCGGCATCGAAGAGGGGCAGCCCTTCGCGCGCATCAACTGGGAAGAGCGCATGGCGGGCCGTGACGAGCAGGTGAGCCCGGCCATCGCGCTTCAGACGGGCCAGAAGCGCACGCTGAGCGACGGCGACGAAGCCGGCGCCACGTCCGCCGCCGACGCCGAGTAGCGAGACACGATCATGGAACCTCTCGACGAGATTCTGGAAGACGAAGACGGCGCCCTCGAGCTGCCCGCGGACCCCATGCGCCTCAACATGGGGCCCTCGCACCCGGCCATGCACGGGACCATTCGCATGGTCCTCGACCTGGACGGTGAGACCGTTCAGAACGTCGACGTGCAGCCGGGCTACCTGCACCGCGGCTTCGAAAAGAGCTGCGAGCGCGGGACTTGGGCGCAGGTCTTTCCCTATGCGGATCGCCTCAACTACGTCTCCCCGATGCTGAACAACGTCGGCTTCTCCCTCGCGGTCGAGAAGCTGATGGACATCGAGGTGCCCGAGCGCTGCCAGTACTACCGGGTCGTTCTCGGCGAGCTCGCGCGCGTCTGCGACCACTTCACGTGCAACGGCGCGAGCGCCATGGAGCTCGGCGCCTTCACGCCCTTTTTGTGGCTCCTCAAGGTCCGCGACTGGATCTGGGACATCCTCGAGAAGGAGACCGGCGCGCGCATGACGCACAGCTTCGGGCGCATCGGCGGCATGGCCGCGCCCCCGACGGATGCCTTCAAGGACGATGTGCGCGCCATCATCCCGGAGATCGTGAAGGTCGTCGGCGAGGCCGAGAAGATGCTGGTCACCAACCGCATCTTCCTCGACCGCATGCAGGGCGTCGGCAAGCTCTCGAAGGAGCGCGCCCTCGCCCTCGGCGTGACCGGCCCCGTCGCGCGCTCGGCGGGCGTTGACTACGACCTCCGCAAGGATGAGCCCTACCTCGTCTACGACCGCTTCGACTTCGAGGTGCCCATCGGCGTCGACGGGGACAAC
>JBCCAW010000666.1:0-3097 GCA_039814655.1 Myxococcota bacterium
GATCATCGTGACCGCCGACCACGGCAACGCGGACGCGATGGTGGAGCGCGACAAGCGCAGCGGCGAGGTGCTCCGGCGCGACGACGGAACGCCGAAGCCGCGCACCTCCCACAGCTTGAACCCCGTGCCGTGTCATGTCTGGGCCCCGGGCCGCGCGCTGCGGCTGCGCGCGCTGGAGACGCCAGGCCTCGCCAGCGTGGCCGCTACGGTCTGCGACCTCATGGGTTTCGAGGCGCCGGAGGCCTTCGAGCGGTCGCTACTCGACGTTTCCTGAGGGTCGCGAATGCACCGCGGAGCCCGTGCGCCATTGACGCTTTCGTCAGCCGATGGCAGGAATGAAGGCACGTCTTGGCACACGGCCGCGGTTGAATCGGCCCGACGCTGCGAGCTGAAGAGCATGCAACTCACGAAGACCCTCGCGACCAACTTGCGCGTCCTTCGCGAGCTCCGGGGCCGCCTCGGTCAGCTGGAGCTGGCGCAACGCGTGGGCGTCTCCCGGCGTACCATCGCGCGCCTCGAGAATGCCGAGGTCGCCGACCCCGGCGTCGACCAGGTGCGGAGCCTCGCGGCGGCGCTTCGGGTCCCCTTCGACCTGCTGGTGACGCGACGATTGGTGCCGGTCACGCTCCCCGTACCCACGGACGTCCGAGACCGCCTCGAGGGCGACGAGGGCGTCGCGCTGCTGGCCCGCATCATCCGCGCCGTGGACGAGACGCCGCGCTGAGCGCCCGCGCGGCGTCCGGCTCCCGCGCTGCCTCAGCGACCGAGCGAGTAAGCGGCCGCGCGGGCGACCGTGGACCGCAGCTCGTCGTCGCCGATACGGGCGAGCGCCCGGCCGACGTCCTCGGGAAGCTCCGTCGCCGGCCGGCGGGGCGGGGGCGGCGGCAGCCATCGCGTGTCCCGGGGAATCGCCGGCAGGGGCCCCACGCGGAAGCGAAGACCCCGGATCACGAGGTCCGGAGCGAACTGACGCACGCGCGCGAGCAAGGTGTCGCTCATGAAGCTGAGCTCCTGCGCCCAGGCGCTGCTGGTGCAGTGCACGTGAAGGGACCCGTGGCGTAGGCGCACGGGCCGGGCGCGCTCCACCACGCGTGGCGGGAGCGCGCGAACCCACCAGGCGAAGAGCCGCGCGTCGTCGACCTGACCGGGCTGCGGGTGCACGCGCCGGACGACCTGCCCCAAGGGAAGCAGCTTGGACCGGCGCCGCGGCTTCGGCTTTCGCATCAGCCTTCGTCGCCCCCGTCCTCGTCGCCGGCCACCGCATCCGGCGCGTCGTCCGTGCCTTCGAGGCCGCGGCGGATGGTGCCGACGAGGTCCGGCTGCTCCTCGCTCAGCTTGGCCGCGAGCCCCTGGGCCTTGCTCAGCAGGTCTGCGGGGTTGGCCCCTGCCGGGCCGCCTTCCCCGAAGAGCTGCCCGGCCATCTGCTGAACGGCCGCGAGCGCCTCCGGGTTCTGGAAGACGGCCTTCATGGCACCTTCCAGCGCACCGGTATCGAGGCCCCCGGGAACGCCACCGAGCATGGCCTGCGCCTGCTCCAGCATGCCTCCGGGGAGGCCGCCGCCCGCAAAGGCCTGGGCCACCGGGTCGTCCGGGCGGGCTTCGGGCAGCGCGACCCACTCGCCGCCTTCGCCGAGCTCGGAAACCACGCCGAGCACGGTCCGGCGCTCGGGCGTGGCCACGTCGGGAAAGACGTACACCTTCCGGCCGTGGCAGGCCTCGGCGAGGGGTCCGAGGTCCGCGACGAGCCGGGCCCCGAGCACCCGGGGGTTGGCGGAGAAGGGAAGCCCGAGATGCAGCAACGTGCCGTCCTCGAGGGGCTCGGCGCGGAGCCGGCGGTCCTCGCGGGCGAGCATGACGTGACCCTCGCCCTCGCTGACGCGCGGAAGGCGTGCTTCCAGGTCCGTGAGGGAGACGGGCAGAACGGCGACGGCATCCATGGAGCGCAGCATGACACCGGAGCGTGTCGCCGTGCGAGGCCCGGCGAGCTCGCGGGACGTGGGGGGAGTTCCAGTCGAGGTTCCCCGGCGCTCGGTGCTACGGTGCCTCGGTGGATCTTCAGTCCCGTCCGCGCATCCTCGTGGTGGACGACGAGCGCGTGGTCCGCGAGGTCATCGCGGACTTTCTCACCATGGAGGACTTCACCGTCCGCACCGCGGCCGACGGCGGCGAGGCGCTGGAGGCCCTGGACAGCGACGCCTACGACCTGGTGCTCAGTGACCTCATGATGCCCGGCGTCGGTGGCCTGGAGCTCCTGGAAGCCATGCAAACGCGGCAGCTCGGGACCAAGACGGTGATCATGACCGGCTTCGGCACCGTCGAGTCGGCCATCGATGCCATGAAGCGCGGGGCCTCGGACTACATCCTCAAGCCCTTTCGCGTCGACGAGGTCGTGCTCACGGTGCGCCGGGCGCTGGAGGAGCGCCGCCTCGAGGCCGAGAACGTGCGCCTCCGCGAGGCCGTGAAGCTCTTCGAAGCCACGGAGAAGATCGCGACCAGCCTCAGCCTCGAAGCGGTCCTCGGCACCGTGGCAGAGGCCGCCGTCGAGGCGACGGAGGCCGACGGCTGCGCGCTCTTCCTTCGCGAATCGGAGAGCGAGCACTTCGCGCACGGGCACCGGCACGGCGAGGTGGCGGAAGCGCTCGACGGCGGGTCCCTGGCCATGGCCCTCGACACGGTGACCACGGACGGCCGGTCCCTTCGCCTCTCCGGCGAAGCCTGCGGGCGCTTCGCCGGGCCGAGCGTGCGCGCGCTCCTCGCCCTGCCCTTTCTCGACCACGGTGAGCGCATCGGCATCCTCGCCGTGGTGCGCACGGGACCCATGCCCTTCGACGAAGGGCACCGGAAGCTCCTCGCCGTGCTCGCGGACCGGGGCGCCGCGGCCGTCGCGAACGCGCGGCTCTACGCGAACCTCGAAGGCAGCATCGAGGAGACCCTGGAGGCCCTCGCGACGGCCATCGACAAGCTCGACCCCTACACCGCGGGCCACTCGGACCGGGTAGCTACCTACGCGGGCATCTTGGCCGAGGCCATCGAGCTCTCGCCGCACGAGGTCGAGCACGTGCGGCGCTCCGCCGCCATGCACGACATCGGCAAGATC
>JBCCAW010000290.1:0-7506 GCA_039814655.1 Myxococcota bacterium
CGTAGCTCGAGTCCGGGATGGTCGCCTTGGTGTCCTGAGTCTGGCCTTCGGCGTTCCACATCTGACCGCTCGTGCGGATCATCGCCGGCATGGACGCGTCGATGATCACGTCGTTCGGCACGTGCAAGTTCGTGATGCCGCGGTCAGAGTCGACCATGGCCAGCGCGGGCCCCTTCGCGTACACGGCCTCGAGGTCGGCCTCGATGGCCTTGCGCTCGTCCTCCGGGAGCGTCGCGACCTTCGCGACCACATCACCGAAGCCGTAGTTCACGTTGACGTCGAGCTTCGCGAAGCTGTCGGCGTGCTTCTCGAAGAGCTCGGCGAAGTACACGCGCACGGCGTGACCGAAGATCAGCGGGTCGCTGACCTTCATCATGGTCGCCTTCATGTGGAGCGAGAAGAGAACGCCCCGCTCCCTCGCGTCGGCGACCTGCGCCTCGAGAAACGCCACGAGCGCCTTCTTGCTCATGAAGCTCGCGTCGACGACCTCACCGGCGAGCACCGGCACCTCCTTGAGCGTCGTCGTGGTTCCCCCGGCCACGTGCTCGATGGTGAAGGTCGTGGCGTCCGCGACGGTCACGCTCTGCTCCGTGTGGCGGAAGTCGCCGGCGCTCATGGTGGCCACGTGGGACTTCGAGTCGCCGCTCCACTTGCCCATGCGATGCGGGTTCGCCCGAGCGAACTCCTTCACGGCCTTGGGCGCGCGTCGGTCCGAGTTCCCCTCGCGGAGCACGGGGTTCACGGCGCTGCCCTTCACCTTCGCGTAGCGCGCCTGCGTGTCCCGCTCTTCCGGCGTCTGCGGGTCTTCCGGGTAGTCCGGGACCGCATAGCCGTGACCCTGAAGCTCAGCGATGGCCGCCTTGAGCTGCGGCACCGACGCGCTGATGTTCGGCAGCTTGATGATGTTCGCCCCCGGCGTCTTCGCGAGGGCTCCGAGGGACGCGAGGTGGTCCTCGACGCGCTGCGCCTCCGGAAGCCGGTCCGGGAAGGCCGCGAGAATGCGGCCGGCGAGGCTGATGTCGCGAAGGGTGACCTCGATGCCAGCGTCCTTCGTGAAGGCCCGAACGATGGGCAGGAAGGAGTACGTGGCGAGGGCCGGCGCCTCGTCGGTCTTCGTGTAGTGGATGGTGGGCTTGTCAGTCATCGCGTCGCCTCGTGATCCGTCCCCGATCGGGGAGCGGGCCCGGAGGGTTTCTCCCATGCGCCAGGGCGGCGCAAGCCCCGGGACGCGCTCAGACCCCGCCAAGCTGTGAGAGCGCGCGCACGATGCCCGCGGCAATGCCCTGGGCGAGGGCCTCTCGGTAGGCGGGCCGCGCCAGCGCCGCGGCCTCGTCGTCCTGCGTGAGAAAGGACGCCTCGAGGAGCACCGCGGGCATGCGCGCTCCGACGAGCACGAAGAAGGTGGCGCTTTTGATGCCGCGGTCCGCGAGCGTGGGCAACAGCCGCCGGCCCGCGCGAAGCGTCTCCTGGTGCACCGCGTCGGCGAGGGCCCGGGACGCGGCGACCTGCTCCCGGCGATGAAACCCGGCGAGCAGATGCTGGAGCTGCGTCACCTCGTAGGGCCGGGTCCCGTTCTCCCGGGCCGCCAGCCGCCGCGCCGCGCGGTCGCTCGAGGCGTCGAGCACGAAGGTCGTGACGCCGCCGCGGCGCACCTCCTCCCGGCTCCCGTTGAGATGAAGGCTGACGAAGAGGTCCGCTCCCGCGGCGTTGGCGAGCGCCGTCCGCGCCTCGAGGTCCACGGGCCGGTCCTCCGTACGCGTGAGCAAGACGCGCACGGAGGGCGCCACCCGGCCGAGCGCCTGGGAGGTCCGCTGCGCCAGGTCCAGCACGAGGTCCGCTTCGTGGAGCCGTCCGTTCCAGGATCCGCGGTCGTCCTCTCCGCCGTGCCCCGGGTCCAGCACGACCAGTGGCCCCTCCCCCGGCGCCGCGTCCGGACGCGCGGCGACCACGTCCACGAGGAGCCGGGCCGGCGACGCCAGCGCGAGCACCGTTGCCTCGGCGTCGGCCTCGAGCTCGAGGCGCAGCTCTCCGGGCCCATGAAGAACGCGCCTCAGCCCGCCGCGGCCCACGGGAAAGTCCCGGGGAACGAGGGGCCCGGCGCCCAGACCGTCGAAGACCACCACGCCGGGGCCATGGCGCGCTCCCCGGGCCAGCGCGACGGGATCGGACCCTTCGCCCAGCGTGAGCACGGCGCGCACCCCGGCGCCTCCCGCACCGAAGGCGGCGATGCGCTCGACGAGACCCGTCGCCGGGAGAAGCTCCGCGCCGAGGCGCTCGGATTCCCCGGCGCAGGCCGCCGGTGCGGCGCGACGAAGCGGTTCCAGTAGCTCCCGCGCGCCCACCAGGTCCCCGCGCGCGCGGGCGAGGCGGACCTCCGCGAGGCGCACCTCGCAGCCGCGGGGCCCGTCGCGACCGACGCGCTCGAGGAGCGCCACCGCGCGCGACGCATCGGCGCCGCCGGCTTCGGCCAGCCGCGCGTAGCGGAGGGCCGCGGCGACGCCTCGGTTGTCGCCGGCGTGGGCCTCGACCTCGAGGGCGAGCGCGTCGACCTCGGAGGGCGGCTCGGGAGCGTCGCAGCCCAGGGCGACGGCCAGCGCCAGCGCCGCGCGCCGGAGCCGCTCCATTGACCGGGAGCGCCGACGGTGCGTAGCGTCGCCCTGCGCAGACCGCCGAGCCGGCGCAAGGAGCGCGAGCGTGGAGGGTGAGGGACCGGGCAAGAGCGGCGATGAAGCACCGGCGGACGCCGGCGTCCGAGCCGCGCCGTCCACGGCGCCGCCGCGGCGCGCTGCGGTCCCCCCGGACCCGGGTTTCGATGAGCCGCGCACGGTCCCGAGCCGGCCGCCGCCCCAAGGCGTTTCAGGCGCGGCCACCATGGACGGCGCGGGGAAGGGACAGGGACGCCCCTCCGGCAAAGCCTCGCTCACGCCGGCGGGGACCGCGCTCGCGCCACTGGCCGACGTTCCCCGGCCGGACCGGGGCTCCCGGGTGTACGAGGACCGCAACAGCAGCCGGCAGTATCTCGACGCGGTCACCATGGTCAACGACTACCTCCGCCGCCTCGGCCAGGAGCTCGCGGTGACCTTCGAGCCCCTCGACGAGGACGGGTACACGGAAGTGCTCCGCGGGTCCGCCCAGGTGGGTGTCAACGTCCTCGAGGAGCACAACACCTTGCTGCTGCTCTCGCGCATCATGGAGGTCCCCAAGGACGCGCGGGCGACGCTCTACCGGCGCCTTCTCGAGCTGAACTTCCTGGTCACGAGCGACGCCGCCTTCGCCATCGACAAGGACCGGGACGCGGTCTACCTGCGCGCCCACCGGCGCCTCGGGGGTCTCGACTACGAGGAGTTCGCCGATCTGCTGGGCAAGGTCACGGCCATCGCCGACGAATGGGACGACCGGCTCCACGAGCTCTTTCCCCAGGACGACTGACCTTTCCCGGGGCCCCCGACGCAGCCGCGACACGCTGCGGACGAGCCATCGATGGGGTATGGGTCGCGCATGGCCGGCCTGACCTACCGGGACGCGGGCGTCGACATCGACGCAGGCGAACGACTCGTGGACCGCATCAAGCCCCTCGCCGCAGCGACGCGGACGGCGGACATTCTCGGGGGCGTCGGAGGCTTTGCCGGACTCTGCAAGGTCCCGGAGGACCTCGACGAGCCCGTGCTCGTCAGCGGCACGGACGGCGTGGGGACGAAGCTCAAGCTGGCCTTCGCCACGGGCATCCACGACACCGTGGGCATCGACCTCGTCGCCATGTGCGTCAACGACGTCCTGACCGTCGGCGCGCGGCCCCTCTTCTTCCTCGACTACTTCGCGACCGGAGCCCTCGACGTCGATGTGGGGGAGGCCGTCGTGCGCGGGATCGCCGAGGGGTGCACGCGCGCCGGCTGCGCGCTTCTCGGCGGCGAGACGGCGGAGATGCCCGGGATGTACGCGGCCGGCGAGTACGACCTGGCCGGCTTCGCCGTGGGCGTCGCCGAGCGACGGCACCTCCTGGACGGAACGCGGGTCACGCCCGGGGACGTGCTGCTCGGACTCCCGTCCTCCGGGCTCCACGCCAATGGCTTCAGCCTCGCGCGCCGCGCGCTCCTCGATGCGGCCGAGCTCCCGCTGGACCAGCCGGCAGAGGATCTGCCCGAGGCGCCGCTCGGGGAGATGCTGCTCCGGCCGACACGCATCTACGCGACCGCCGTAGCCGCCGCGCTCGCCGCGCCGGGCCATGGCGTGCACGCGATCTGCCACGTGACTGGCGGGGGCCTCCCGGGGAACCTCCCGCGCGTGCTCGGCGAAGGGCGCGGCGCCGTCGTCGACCCCCGGGCCTGGCCCCGCCTTCCGGTCTTCGACCTCGTGCAGCGCGCCGGCGAGGTGGCCGAAAGCGAGATGCGACGGACCTTCAACCTCGGCCTCGGGCTGATCCTCGCCGTGGCACCCGCGGCGGTGGACGCGGTGCGCGACGCTCTGGCCGGCGCCGGGGAGACCGTGCACACCATCGGCGAGGTCGAGGCGAGCCAGGCGACCGGGGAAGCCCGCGTTCGCTACCTGGGCGACACATGAGCGCCGGCGCCGGCGCTCAGCACGCACTGCGCGTGGTGGTGCTCGCGTCCGGGCGCGGAACCAACCTCTCCGCGCTCCTCGGCGCCATCGACGAGCATCGCTGTCAGGCCGAGGTGGTCGCGGTCGTGAGTGACAAGGCCGGTGCCGCGGCGCTCGACCTGGCCCGGAAGCGGGGCATCGCGACGCACTGCCTACCCTTCCGGCGCCAGGACCGCGCGCGCTGGGACGCCGACCTCGCCGACCGCGTGGCCGAGGCCGCGCCGGAGCTCGTGGTCCTGGCGGGGTTCATGCGGTTGCTCGGCCCGGCCTTCCTCGAGCGCTTCGCCGGGCGGGTGGTGAACGTGCACCCCTCGCTCTTGCCAGCTTTCCCGGGCCTCGCGGCGCCGGCGCAGACACTGGCCGCCGGCGTGCACGTCGCGGGCTGCACCGTGCACCTCGTCGACGCGGGCGTCGACAGCGGCGCCATCCTCGCGCAGGCCGCGGTGCCCGTGCTGCCCGGCGACGACGAGGCCGCGCTCCACGAGCGCATTCAGCGCGAAGAGCATGCGCTCCTCCCCGGCGTCGTGGACGCCATCGCCCGGGGTGCGCTGAGCCTCGCGCCCTCGGGGCCGCGCTGGGTCGCCGCCCCCATCGCCGCCGGGGCGCTCCGCTCGCCGGCGCTGGGAGCGCGATGATCCAGCGCTATTACGACGTGGTGGTCCTCGGCACGGGCCTCCCGGGCCTCCTCGTGGGAGCCCTCGTTGCCAAGCGCGGCTTTCGCGCCCTCGTGCTCGGCCAAGGGCACCTACCGACGCACTACGAGGCCGGCGGCCGGCGCTGGCCCCGGCGTCCCCATCGTTTCCTCTCGGCGCAGAGCCCGGTCGCCCAGCGCGTGCTGTCCGAGATCGCGCTCCAGCCCGCGCTCCGGCGCCGAAGCACGCCGGTGGAGCCGAGCTTCCAGGTGATTCTCCCGCATCAGCGCGTGGACATGACCACGGAGCCGGCGTTCTTGGCGCGGGAGTTCGACCGGGAGTTCCCGACGGTGAAGCGCGCGCTCGAGGACTTTCATGCCGCCGTGCGGCGCGAGATGGGGGCCCTGGATCGCGCCCTCTCGAGGTCCGTCGTCTTCCCTCCCGAGACCTTCTTCGAGCGCCGTGAGCTTGCCCGAGCCATCGCCGGGCTCCGAACGGACCGGCACGGTCACGGGCCGGACCTCCTCGGGGAGCTCTCGAGCGAGCACCCTTTCCGGGAGGTGGTCGCCACGCCGGCGGCCTTCGCCGTGGACGTGGACCCGGCCTCGCTCTCGCGCCTCGGCTTGCTCCGCGCCTACGGCGCCTGGTGGCTCGGCGCGACGCAACTCGAGGGCGGCACGCCCTGGCTCGAAGACGCGCTCGTCGCGAAGATCTGCGCCGCCAACGGCGAAGTACGCCGGGACCAGCGCGCCGAGAGCATCGCCCTTCGCCGCGGCCGCGTCGAAGGCGTGGTGCTCGCTCGCGCCGCGGAACGCATCGGGTGCCGGCACCTCATCGACACGGGCCCGGCCCCGGCGCTCCGCGCCTTGCTGCCGGAGCGCGGCACGGGCCTCGGAGAGCTGCTCGAGCGGCTCCAGGAGCCGGTGCCGAAACGGGTCCGCTACGCGCTGCACATGCTGCTCCGGCCGGAAGCCGTGCCGGAGGGGCTCGCGCAGGACGCCTTTCTCGTCGGCGAGGAAGCCGGCGAGATCCTGGGCCGGCTTCGCCTGCAGCTGGGACCGGAGGGAGACGAACACGAGGGCGAAGCCGTACGCCGGCTCAGCGTCGAAGTGCTCCTGCCCGCGAGCCTTGCCGGGCGAGACGCGGCTCAGCTTCGCGGCCTCCGGGAGCGGCTGCTGGCCCGGCTACGGGTACTCTTGCCCTTCCTCGACGAGCACCTGGTCCTCCTGGACTCTCCCCACGACGGCCGCGACGCCTACGACCCGCGCGCGGCGCGCGAGCTCCCCGCCAAGGACCCCTGGACGCGCGGCCCGCGCACCATGGAGGCGCAGTACGCCTACGCCGGCAGCGGCGCCCTGGGCGTGGCCGGGCTGCCAATCCGGACGCCGCTTCGGGGCCTGCTGCTCGCGGGACCCCATACGGCCCCGGGCCTCGGCGAGGAAGGTGCGTTTCTCGCGGCATGGGGCGCCGCCCGCCTCGTCGTCCGCAGCGACAGGCGCCGGGCCTTCCTTCGGCGCCCCGCGCGCTTCGCGAAACCCGCGCTCTAGCGACGCTTCGAGCGACGGCGCGGGCGCGAGGCCGTGTAGGCTAGAGCCATGATGGACGATGACGAGCGGCCCAGGCTGAGCCTCCGCCAGCTTCTCCAGGTGATGATCCAGCGCGGCGCATCGGACCTGCACGTCACCACGGGAACGCCGCCGCAGCTCCGCATCGACGGGTCGCTCGTGCCCTTGCGGACGGCGCCGCTCGGTCCCGTGGAGACGAAGTACATCTGCTACGAGGTCATGAACGAAGAGCAGAAGATCAAGTTCGAGCGCGAGAACGAGCTCGACTTCTCCTTCGGCGTGAAGGGGCTTTCGCGCTTTCGCGCGAACGTGTTCATGCAGCGAGGCGCCATCGGCGGCGCCTTCCGCGCCATCCCCTTCAAGATTCGCGCGCTCCCGGAGCTGGGCCTTCCGCCCATCGTGGCGGACCTCTGCGACCTTCCTCGAGGTCTCGTGCTCGTCACGGGCCCGACGGGCTCGGGCAAGAGCACGACGCTCGCGTCGATGATCGACCGCATCAACTCGCAGACGCGCCAGCACATCATGACCGTCGAGGACCCCATCGAGTACCTGCACTAGAACAAGCTCTGTGTGGTCAACCAGCGCGAGGTCGGCGCCGACACCTCCAGCTTCAAGGGCGCGCTGAAGTACGTGCTCAGGCAGGATCCGGACGTGGTGCTCGTAGGCGAGATGCGCGACCTCGAGACCATCGAGGCGGCCATGACCATCGCCGA
>JBCCAW010000061.1:0-16405 GCA_039814655.1 Myxococcota bacterium
CGAGCTCCGGGGGCGCGACGACGGCGTCGAGGCCGAGCGTGAGCACCAGGGACAGGCCCGCCCCGAGCGCGAAAGTACCCTCCGCTCGCGCCGTCACGAGCAGATGGTCGCTGCGACGCGTCGGCGTGGGCAGGAGCGTGCCCTGGGCTTCCGTCGTCCGCCGGACGCGAAGCCAGCCGATCCCCAGCGCGAGAGCGAGGTCCCCCCGACTCCCGCCCGCGAGGCGAAGGCGCAGCTGGGCCGTCACGCGATGCCGAAGGAGCTCCACGCGCAGATCCGTCGCCTCGAGGACGAACGGGAGCGTGACTGCGTAGCGAAGCTCGCCGGCGATGCCCCGGCGTCCGAGGGCGAGCGCAAGGCGTGGCCCGTGAACGGGGTTCACGTCGCGGGCCAGCCCCCAGCCCGCCGTGAGGAAGCCGTCGAGGGGCTCTCGCGGGCGGGGCGCGGGATCCGCAGTCGCGTCGGAGGTCGCGTGCTCGGGCCGCGGGCTCTCCGGCGGCGGGTCGCCTGGCGCCGCCTCGAGGACCTCGCCGAGGGGGTCGCCGAGACGGAGCGCCTGGAGCGCGCCGCGAATGACGAGACCCACGGCCTCGCGAGCCGCCGAGAGGCCGAGCGGCTCTCCATCGCCGCCGGTCAGGTCCCGCACCAGGAGGCGCCGGGACCTCGCGTCGAGCACGTAGACGGTCAGCCGAGCGCCCTCGCCGCGAACCCAGAACACTACGGCGGCTCCTTCGCTGCGGTCGAGCACGGCCTCGGCGCCTTCGGGCACCGGCCGAGGGTCTCGCTCGAAGGTCCACCCCTCGAGGTCGCTGGTCTGCCCGCGGACGCGCGCTTCGAGCTCGGGATCCGCGGGCCCGAGGAAACGCGCCCGGAGCGGCCCCTCGGCCGCCGCCGGTACCGAACGCACGACCGAGACCAAGGCAAGCGCCAGCGCCAGGCTTCCCTTGAGCGCCGGCGCGCGGCGCGGCGCGCTGAAAAAACTCACGAGCGGCTCCGACGCGCGTTTCGACGCCGAGGGCACCACCCTATCCTCCCGCCATGCAGCAGCAGCCGCTCCTCGAGCACCTCGCGCGTGAAACCGCCGCCCTCCACGGGCAGGGCCTCTTCAAGGAGGAGCGCGTCATCACCTCGGCGCAGCAGGCGGCCGTGGACGTCCGCTCCGGCGGCGAGACCCAGGAGGTCATCAACCTCTGCGCGAACAACTACCTCGGACTCGCGAATCACCCGGCGCTCCTCGAAGCCGCGGCCGCGTCGGTTCGTGAGCATGGCTTCGGCATGGCGTCCGTTCGCTTCATCTGCGGAACGCAGGACGTGCACAAGACCCTCGAAGCCCGCATCTCGGACTTCCTCGGTACGGAAGACACCATTCTCTACTCGTCGTGCTTCGACGCGAACGGCGGCTTCTTCGAGACCTGCTTCGGACCCGAAGACGCCATCATCAGCGACTCGCTGAACCATGCGTCCATCATCGATGGCATTCGCCTCTGCAAGGCGAAGCGCTTCCGCTACCGGAACAACGACATGGAGGACCTCCGGGCCAAGCTCGAGGAAGCCAAGGACGCGCGCTTCAAGGTCGTCGCGACGGACGCCGTCTTCAGCATGGACGGCTACTACGCGAACCTGCCGGCGCTCTGCGACCTGGCGGAGGAGTACGGCGCCATCACCTTCATGGACGACTGCCATGCCTCGGGCTTCGTCGGCGACAACGGCCGCGGCACGCACGAGAAGCTCGGTGTGCTGGGGCGCATCGACGTGATCACCTCGACGCTCGGCAAGGCCCTCGGCGGCGCGAGCGGCGGTTTCACGAGCGGTCGCAAGGAGATCATCGCCTGGCTCCGGCAACGCAGCCGCCCCTACCTCTTCTCGAACACGCTGGCGCCGGTCATCGCCGCGACGAGCCTCGCCATGTTCGACGTGCTCGAGCGGGAGGGCGCAGCGCTGCGCGCGAAGCTCTGGGACAACGCGGCTTACTTCCGCGAGAAGATGGGGGCCGCGGGCTTCGAGCTGCTCCCCGGCGAGCACGCGATCATCCCCGTGATGCTCGGCGACGCGAAGCTCGCCTCGGAGATGGCGGACCGCATGCTTGCCCGGGGAATCTACGTGGTCGGTTTCAGCTACCCGGTGGTCCCGAAGGGCCAGGCGCGCATCCGCACGCAGATGAGCGCCGCCCTCGATCGCGTGCACCTCGACCGAGCCATCGAGGCGTTCATCGCCGTGGGCCGTGAGCTCGAGGTGATCCGCTAGTGGGCGCCGCGATCCCCTCGCGGATGCGCGCGCTGCTCAAGCTGGAGAAGACCGAGGGCATCTGGATGGGCGAGGTGCCCGTGCCGGAGATCGGGCCCAACGACCTCTTGGTGCGCATCCGCCAGACCGCGATCTGCGGCACGGACGTGCACATCTACAACTGGGACGACTGGGCCCAGCAGACCATCCCCGTGCCCATGGTGGTGGGCCACGAGTTCAGTGGCGTGGTCGCCGCCGTCGGCAGCCACGTGCAGGGCTTCGAGCTCGGCGACCGCGTGAGCGGCGAAGGACACATCACCTGCGGCCACTGCCGGAACTGCCGCGCGGGCAAGCGGCATCTCTGCCGGAACACGGTGGCGTCGGCGTGAACCGCTCCGGCGCCTTCGCCGACTACCTGGCCATCCCCGCGGTGAACGCCTTCAAGCTGCCCGACGCGATCTCCGACGAGATCGCCGCTTACCTCGACCCGCTCGGGAACGCGGCGCACACGGCGCTGAGCTTCGACCTGGTAGGCGAGGACGTGCTCATCACCGGCGCGGGCCCCATCGGCATCATGGCCAGCGCCATCGCCCGGCACGTCGGGGCGCGGCACGTGGTCGTGACGGACGTGAACGACTACCGACTCGCGCTGGCGCGGAAGATGGGCGCGAGCCGCGCCATCAACGTCACCCGCGAGCGCGTAACCGACACCATGGACGACCTCGGCATGACTGAGGGCTTCGACGTGGGGCTCGAGATGAGCGGCAACGGCAGCGCCTTCTCCGGCATGCTCGAGGCGATGAACCACGGCGGCCGAGTCGCGCTCCTCGGCATCCCGCCAAAGGACGTTCAGATCGACTGGAACCACGTCATCTTCAAGGGACTCGTGCTGAAGGGCATCTATGGCCGCGAGATGTTCGAGACCTGGTACAAGATGTCTTCCATGCTCCAGAGCGGACTCGACGTCTCGCCGCTCCTCACGCACCGGCTCGATGCGAGCGCCTTCCAGGAGGGCTTCGACGTGATGCGCTCGGGGCAAAGCGGCAAGGTGGTCCTCCGCTGGGATACGTGACGGCGGCCCGGGGGCGCGCAATGAATCGACGCTCAGTTCGTTGTAGCGGCCCAATGTTGGGGTAGACTGGTCGCGTGCGGACGGCAGTTGGGCCGCGCTGCGGGGGGCGACGTTGGTGAACCGAAAAAGCGTAGTTCCGGTCTACGGCCCGCCGCCCGGCGATACCGGTCGCCCGCCACGACCGGACGTCCGTTACATCGAGAACAAGGCGATGGACCTGGAGGTGGTCGGCAAGCACCTCGAGCGAAGCCGGCGCGCCAACCATTGGACGAACTTCGGGCCCGTCGCCGCCGACTTCGAGCGCGCCGTGGCCACCTTCGTGGACCTCGACCCTGGCTTACGGGTGGTAGGATGCGCGAACGCGACGCTCGCGCTCCATGCCCTGGCGGAGATGTACGCGACTCGAGCGGGGCGCGATCTCCGCTGGGCCGTTTGCTCCTTCGGCTACTACTCGACCGTCGACGGACCGCTCCGGAGCTCCATCGCCATCGACTGCGACGAGGGCGCCATGCTCGATCTGGCGCTCATCGAACCGGACGAGATCGACGGTCTCATCGTCACCAACATTTTCGGGCAGGCCCGCGAGCTCGAGGCCTACCGGGCCTTCGCCCGGAGACACGACAAGATCCTTCTCGTCGATGCGGCCGTCGCCCTCGGATCGCATCCCCACGGGCCGGACGAAGCCATCAGCTTTCACCACACCAAGCCCTGGGGCTTCGGAGAGGGGGGCTGCGCCATCGTTTCTGCCGAGGACGAGGAGCTCTTTCGCAGCCTGATCATCTTCGGCCACGCGCCCGGCACGAAGATCAACCGGCGGGCGACGAACGGGAAACTCTCGGACCCCAGCGCGGCCTTCCTCCTGATGCGCATCGCCCAGATGCGACGCCTCGGGGTGGCCTACCGGGAGCAGTACGAACGCATGCTCGCGCTCGGGAGGCGCGCGGGCCTCACGCCCGTGCCCGGCGGCGAGTCGCATGCGGGCATTCCAGCGAGCGTGCCGCTCCTGCTGCCCGCCCCCGGCCCCTTCGAGCATCCACTGCTCCCCTCGCGGCGCTACTACCACCCGCTCAGCGACGACACGCCGCAGGCGTGGAGCATCTACCGCCGCATCGTTAACGTGCCTTGCCACGCGGAGATGCGCTTCGTGAGCGACGAGGACGTCTCCACGGCGCTGAACGAGCTCGTGGCCCAGAGCGCCTGAACCGCGCACCGGGCGCTCGAAGCGCGCTCAGCCTTCGCTGGTCACGAACTCACGGATGACCTCGGCGGCTTCCGCGGCCTTCTCCGGTTGCCCCGCGTAGCCGTGGTTGGCGTGCTCGATGATCATGTGTTCGCCGTCGCCGGCGCCCACGAGGTCGAGCACGTGGGCCCGGGGGCAGACGTCATCGGCCTCGTTCTCGACCATCAGGTAGGGGACGTCGATGCGCCGGAGGGCGGGCATGGCGTCCGCCGGCGTGTCCTCTACGGACCATTGGCTGAGGAAGCTCTGGCAGCTGGTGAAGCGCGCCAGGCCGTCGGGCCCGTCGTTCATGAGCGCCGGGTCGCCCAGCCCGAACTCGGTCCGCCGTTCGTTCGGGTCCACGGCGCGGTCGAAGAAACGAGGGTCCGCCGCCGTGCCGTAGACGGCGAAGGCGCGGTCTCCATAGGTGGCCAGCGTTTGCCGGGCCCAGCGGGCGAGGCGCTCGTGACGCTCGCGCTGCGCCCGCCGGTAGCTGCGGAGGAAGCCGGCGTCGTAGGGCGCCGTGGGCGCACCCTCCGCGAAAAGAGAGAGCCCCGCGTCGCGTAGCCCCGGGTCACGCTCGTCGACCACGGAGGGGTCGAGCCAGGCGCGAAGCAGGTGAGCCCGGCCCCGATGGCCCGCCACGTGCACCAGCGCATCCGCCGGGCTGAGGTCGGCTTCGGCCAGCAGGTACTCGGTGCCATCGGGAAGGCGGCCGAGCGTCGCGTTCGTCGCTTCGGCCTGGGCCAGCGCGGCCGGGGCGGCGCCTCCGCTCCAGCCCACGAGGGT
Source organism: Myxococcota bacterium (assembly GCA_039814655.1). Classification (GTDB taxonomy): domain Bacteria; phylum Myxococcota_A; class Polyangia; order Polyangiales; family Houyiibacteriaceae; genus CALCTH01. Next base: position 5,304 of record JBCCAW010000061.1, read on the forward strand.
GACCTTGGCGGCACCCAGCTGCTCCCGCGCGTGGCGCACGGCGGCGGCCACGTCGAAGGCCACCTTCTCCATGAGCAGCGAGGCCCCCTTGCCCCGGTAGCGCGTCGAGCAGCTCAGGACGTCGAAGCCGGCCTCGGCGAGCGCGGTGGCGAGCGGCGCCCGGTGGAGTACCCCGGTCGGATGCATGAGGACGGCGGCCCAGCCCAGCGGACGGGCCGGTCGCAGGTGCTCGGCGAGCAGCGTCCCGGAGGCCGGGCGTTCGGTCATCGAGGCAGGCTCGGCGAAGGTCACCGAAGCGGATTCACGGGAAAAGGACTGGCTCATGCTCAGGGACCATCCGGGCTCATCGCACCGTGGGGGCGTCGCTGCCGGCAGGGGCCGGCTCCGCGGCGTCGCGCTCGCGCTTCGGGATACAGCACGCCACGTCGAGATCACAATCGGGATCCGCACACTGCCGGCTCCGGGAACCGGCCCGCGGCAGCGATCCGGTCCGCGGGCGTGCACGCTCACTCCCGCGAACCATACTCCGTGGCATGGGACGCTCGCGCCTTCTCCCCACGCTCATGGCCGGCGTGGCCCTCGCCGCCTGCTCGGACGCGCCGCCCGCGGACGCGCCGCCCGCCAGCACGCCGCCCGCCAGCACGTCGCCCGCGGAGCACACCACCTCGCCGACGGCGGGCCCCTTCGAGGTCCAGGGGACGGTGCAAGCGGTGGCCGAGGACGGCTCCCGGGTCAGCGTCGCGCACGAAGACGTGCCCGACTACATGCCGGCCATGACCATGCCCTTTTTTGCCGGAGCGCCGGGGCAGCTCGAAGGGCTCGGCGCCGGCGACCGGGTCAGCCTGCGCTTCGAGCGCCGGGGCGACGGCAAGCACTACCTGCTCCGCATCGCCCCCATCGAGTAGCCCGAAGCGCCGTTTCGGCGCCTACTCCTTCGGCGGCGCGCTGCCCATGGCGCTCGCGCGCAGCGGCTCGTACTGCGGCAAAAACCCCTGCCATCGTTTCGCGCGCTCGTTGGGCGGCGGGAGATCGAAGGGCTTCGGCTCGATGGCGACGAGCGCGGCCTCGTCGACCTCGTCGAGCAGATCCGGGGGCAGAAAGCGCTCCCCGTAGGCCCGGTACACGCCGCTCTCCACGAAGAGGTCGAAGAGCTCCGGGTCGAGGTGGTTGTCCTGCTTCATGAAGCCCATGATGCGCATGGCTTCGCTCAGCTTCTTGCCGGGCTTGTAGGGCCGGTCCTGGGCCGTGAGGGCCTCGAAGACGTCGGCGATGGCCATCATGCGCGCCGGCGGAGACATGTCGCTGGCGAAGATGCCCCGCGGGTAACCCTTCCCGTCCATCTTCTCGTGGTGTCCGCCGGCATACTCGGGCACGCGCCGGAGGTGCTTGGGGAAGGGGAGCGCTTCGAGCATCTGTACGGTCTGCACCATGTGCCCGTTGATGATCAGGCGCTCCTGACGCGTCAGCGTCCCTCGGCTGACCGTGAGGTTCTCGATCTCTTCCTCGTCGAGGAGCGGACGCTCGGTCCCGCCCTCCACGTAGCGCCGGGCGCCAATGGCGAGGATGCGCGTCTTCGCCTCGTCGCGGAGAAACTCACCGCCGAGGTTGGCTTGCTCGAGGAAGGCCAGGTCGTCGCGGAGGGCCGCGGCCTCCTCCGCGAAGCGCGCCTCCGCGTCCGCGTCGCCTGCGGCGCGAGCCTCCAGCACGCGAATCCTCACGTCCCGGTCCAGGACCTCGAAGCGCGTCCGCACCACGGCCATGCGGTCGAAAATGGTCTCGAGCTTCGTGGCCTTGTCCATGACGTGGACCGGCGTGGTCACCTTGCCGCAGTCGTGCAGCCAGGCCGCAATCTTGAGCTCGTACCATTCCTCTTCGGAGAGGGCGAAGTCCGCGTAGGGCCCCTCCGTGGCGCGCTGCGCGGCCTCCGCGAGCATCAGCGTGAGGATGGGAACGCGCTCGCAATGGGCGCCGGTGTAGGGCGACTTCGAGTCGATGGCGGAGGCGATCATCTGGATGAAGGCCTCGAGGAGTGCCTTCTGCCCGTCGATGAGCGCCTGGTTGTCGAGGGCGACGGCGGCCTGGCTCGCGAGGGCCTCGACGATGCGCTGGTCCTCCGCGGCGAAGGGCACCACCTCCTGCGACTCCGGGCGCCGCGCGTTGAGGAGCTGGAGCACGGCGATGACCCGCCCCTGGCTGTTGGCCAGGGGAATGGTCAGAAACGATGTCGAGCGGTACTGATTACGCGCGTCGAAGCGCTTCATGCCCGAGAAGTCGAAGCCCGTGGCGTCGTAGGCGTCCGGGATGTTCACGCTTTCGCGTAGATGCGCCGCGTAGCTCGCCACGTTGGTGCGGTTCGCCTCGCCGGTGGCCGGGTCGAACATGGGGATGGGCGGGAGGTCGATGGCCTTGCCCGTGGAGCCGCCGAGGGAGATGCCGAGGGAGTCCGTTCGCATGATGGCGAAACGGAGCTCGTCGTCGTCGGTGCGGAGGTAAAGCGTGCCGCCGTCGGCACGGCACAGGCGCTTGGCCTCCAGGAGGATCTGCTCGACGAGCCGGTCTCGATTCCGTTCGGCGCTCAAGGCCACGCCAATGCGGTGCAGGAGCGCGAGGCGCTCCACTTCCTGGCGAAGGCCGTCCGACGTCTTCGCGCTCACGTCGGTCACGTCGTTCACGTCGCTGCCCCTCTCACGGCCTCGGTCTAGCACCCCCGGGGCCCGAACCGGAACGGTTGCCGCGGGATCGCGGCGCTCACGCCAGGCGTGTCCTCAACCGAGGAAGGGGTAGCGCCACTCGGTGGGCGGGTTGAGGTTCTCCTTGATGGAGCGCGGGCTCACCCAGCGGGTGAGGTTCCAGAGGCTCCCGGCCTTGTCGTTGGTGCCGCTCGCCCGGCCGCCGCCGAAGGGCTGCTGGCCCACGACCGCGCCCGTCGGCTTGTCGTTGAGGTAGAAGTTGCCGGCGGCGTGACGGAGCCGCGTCTGTGCCTCCAGCAGCACGCTCCGCTCCCGCGCGAAGACCGCGCCGGTGAGCGCGTAGGGCGAGGTCTCATCCACGGTGTCGAGGATCGCCGGCCAGCCGTCGCCCGCGTCGTCGTAGACGTAGGCCGTGACGATGGGACCGAAGATCTCCTCCTGCATCATGCGGTGCTTGGGGTCCTCGACCTGGACGAAGGTCGGCTCGACGAAGTAGCCCTTCGCGTCGCTCGCGCCGCCACCGGAGAGCACCGTCGCCGTGTCCCGGGCGAGGGCCTGGTAGCTCACGTGTTTGTCGTAGGCCCTCCGGTCGATGACCGCGGCCAGGAAGTTGGAGAAGTCGCGGACGTCTCCCTGCGTGAGCTCCGCCATGTCCGCGAGCACGCGCTCCTTCAGCGCCGGCCAGAGGGACTTCGGCAGGTAGAGGCGCGACGCTGCGGAACACTTCTGCCCCTGGTACTCGAAGGCGCCGCGAACGATGGCCGTCGCGAGCTGCGCCACGTCGGCGCTGGGGTGGGCGACGATGAAGTCCTTGCCCCCGGTCTCTCCAACGATGCGGGGAATGGCCCGGTAGCGGTCGAGGCCCGCCGCAACGCCCTGGTAGAGCGCCCGGAACGTGGCCGTGGAGCCGGTGAAGTGCACGCCGGCGAGGTGCGGGCTCGCCAGCGCCGCCTCGCCCTGCGCCGGCCCATCGCCCGGCACGACGTTGATCACGCCCTCCGGGAGCCCGGCCTCGCGGAGCAGCGCGAGCATGTGGTGGACGCCCACCATGGTCTGCGTCGCAGGCTTCCAGACCACCACGTTGCCGAGGAGCGCTGGCGCCAGCGGCAGATTCACGGCGATGGCCAGGAAGTTGAACGGCGTGACCGCGAAGACGAAGCCCTCGAGGGGGCGGTAGTCCGAGCGGTTCCAAAGGCCGGGCCCGGACTCGGGCTGCACGGCGAGCATGCGCTCGGCGAAGGCGACGTTGAAACGCAGGAAATCGATGAGCTCGCAGGCCGCGTCGATCTCCGCCTGGTGGCAGGTCTTCGCCTGGCCGAGCATGCACGCGGCGTTGATGCGCATGCGCCACGGACCGGCGAGCAGCTCGGCGGCCTTCAGGAAGATGGCCGCGCGCTCGGCGAAAGGCATGGCGGACCACGCGGGAGCGGCGGCACGGGCGGCGTCGATGGCCTCCGAGACCATGGCCGCGTCGCTCACGTGCACGGAGGCGAGCACGTGCCCGTGGTCGCAGGGCATGACCACGTCTCGCGTGTCGCCGCTCCTCCGCTCCTCGCCCCCGATGAGCGCGGGCACGTCGAGGCGCTCACCAGCGACCGCTTCGAGCGCACGCTCCAGGGCGGCCCGGTCAGCGCTCCCCGGCGCATAGGCGCGGACGGTCTCGTTGCGGGGGAGGGGCGTCTGGAAGGTACCGTCGGTCATCGCGAGCACGGGTGTGCCAGGCGCGGCGGCCGACGGCGTTGCGGAAGCTCAGTGCAGCGCTGGCGCGCCACCCTGTCGCTCCGCCCGGAGCGGCCGTATTACCCTTCCGGTCTTGCGACACCGCGACTACCTCGAGGGTCTCGCCACCCTGCATCGGGTGGACGAAGCCGCGGAGCGGCGCGCTCTTTGGCGCCAGTCCCTCGCGGATCTCGCGGCTGCGGTGGCCGATACGCGCCGGCCGGTCCCCCTCGAGGGCCTCGAGCCCTCCGCGCTCCTCGCCTCGGTGCAGCGGGCCTTCGCCACGGGTCTCATCGACGATGTCGATTTCTTGAGCCCGGCCGCGGCGAGCGCGGCGCTCTACGAGCTCGCCGCCGCGCTCCCGGCCTGTGAGCTGAAGCGCGAGCTCGGTCGCCGGGTGCTCCGGGAGCTGGGCCAGGGCAACGCCGGGACCTTCGTCGCGGTGGCGACGCAGCTCGCCGTGTCCTCCAGCCACCGCGCCCTCGCGGGCCCGGGAACGCGGGCGCGCGTCGCCCTGAGCCTCGATCTGCCCCTCGGCCTCGCGAGCCGCGCCGACGGGTTGGCGCTCGCGTTGATCAGCCGGCGTGAGCTGGTCGAAGAGTGGCTCACGCAGCCGAGCCAAGGAGCGCTGCCCTCGCGGGTGCTGGCCGCCCGGCTTCTCGAGCGCGCGGCGCGGGAGGCAGCGCGCCGAGACGAGGCCGGGGACGACAGCGGCGTGAGGGTCTTCGGCACCCCGCGGGTCAACGCGGCCTGGAGCGCGCTGCTCGCGGACCGGGAGAGCCTGGTCTGGCACCACGTGGCCGCGGCGCGCGGCCTGCTCTCGCGAGCGCGCCCGGCCTTTGGGGAAGAGGTCGACCGGCACCTCGGCAGTCAGATGGGCGTGACCGAGTGGCGCCGGGCGGCGGCGTCGCTGGGGGCCTCCGTCGCCGTGGAACCCGAACGTGCGCTGAGGCGCGCGGGGGAGCTGCTGCGCTCGCCCATCGCCCGCCGGGACCCGGGCGTCGCCGCGGCGATGGTGGCCGGCCTCCCTCGGGCGGCGGAACGCGAGCCCCGGGCCGTCGGCGCGTTTCTCGTCGAGCTCGTCGAGGCCGGCGGGCTCCCCGCGGCCCTCGCCCTCGTGCGCCTCCGTCGCGAGCGCGTCGAAGGGCTGGGCGACGCGCCAGGCTTCGGCGACGCCGCGGCCGTGCGGGCCCGGGAGCTCCTGGCGGCGGCGCTGGAGGAGGGAGGGGCCGATGCCGGTCACGTCCACCTCGTGCGTTGCGTCTGCCAGGAGCTGGGAGCGGAAGCCGGAGGCGCCCCAACCCTTCAGGCCCAGGTCGACGCGGCCCTCGGGGCCTTCGTCGCCGAGGGAGCTGGCGCAGCGGCCCGGGCGGCGCACGACGCGCTCGCCGTCGCCGATGCGCTGATGGGCACACTCGAGACACGGTCCGAAGGTCCCGCCACGGACTTCGAGGCCTTCCGCGCGCTCCGGGAGCTCGACCTCTCGCTCCTCGAGTCGGAGCGGCTCGCGTCCTTGCTCCGTCTGGCGGGACGCGACGGCGGCGAAGCCCCGCGACCCTTGGGTGATCTCTTCGAACGGCTCACCCGCTGGCTCGTGGCCGCCGCTTCCGCGCACGCGGAAGACGAGGACGTCCCCGGCTTCACCGCACGCCTGGTCCGGCTCCGTACGCTGCTCCACTGCGTCGACGCAGACGGCCCCCGCGTGGAGCCCCGAGGCGACGTCCTTCGTGGCCGGCGCTTTTTGGCGTCCGGTGCGCTCCTGGAGCGCGCCGCGGGGGACCCGGAACCTGGCCTTCGCCGCGCCCTGAACGCGACGGCGGCCCGCGCGAGCGACGCCCTCGTTCGGGAGAGCCACGCGGAGGTGAGCGACGTGCTGCTCTCCGTCGCGGGGCAGACGCGCAGCCACCGCGACCTCGAGACCATGGGCGAAGCGTCGATGGTCCCGGAGATCCGTACTGCGCTGAGGGCGCTCGGACGCTTCGCAGCCGCCGCGGCGGCGCTTCCCGAAGGCGAGGCGCCGGAGCCGAGCCTGCGTGAAGCGCTGCGACGCCTGCTCGACCTGGGCCACGACCTGCCCATCGCCACGTCGCCTCGCGTGGAGGGGCTCCGCGCCGCCCTGCGGGAGCTGGGCGAGGCGCTCGCGGCCGTGCGCGCGGTCCAGTCGCTCCGGGAGCTGGCCGAGCACGCGGAAGGCGACACGGCCTTGGCCCAGCTCGAGGCCGCCTGCGTAACTCTCGCGAAGCTCGTGAGCGGCGCACGACGGCGGCTGGGTCTTCCCCGCGCGGAGGCGCAGACGCCCGGCCTCGCGAGCGCCCTCCGCGGCTTGGACCTCCAGCTCGAGCGCGCTCAGCGGAGCCAGGAGGCCGCGCTGGATGCCCACCTGGAAGCGGCCCGCGACTCCCTCGTGGCCTCGCTCCCGCCGCCCTTCGCGCGCATCGTCGTCGCCGTGCTCGCGCGCTTGCAGGCCTTGCCCCTCGATGGCCCGCGCCACGGGGGCCGGCGGCCGAGCATCCGGAGAGGCATGGCGCTCCCCGCGTGGGTTCCCGCCTCCCGCATCCTGGGCGGCTTCTACGTGGCGCGGCCCATCGGGACGGGGGCCTCCGGGTCCGTCTTCGTAGCCACCCGCGCCGAGGCCCGCGACGACCCGCACGCGACACGCTACGCGCTAAAGACGCCGGACTACGCCGGCGCCGCCGCCCGCATGCTGAACGAAGACGAGTTTCTTCGACTCTTCCGGGAGGAAGCCGGGACCTTGCTCGGCCTCCCGGCCCATCCGAACATCGCGCGCTTCGTCACCTTCGACGCCGGCGCCCTACCCAAGCCCATTCTCGTGATGGAGCTCGTGGAGGGACCGAACCTGGAGCGCGTGCTCGAGGCCGGCGACCTGGACGTGGCCCGGGCGCTCGATCTCCTGGAAGGCATCGCGGCCGGACTCACGGCCATGCACGAAGCGGGCGTGGCGCACCTGGATCTCAAGCCCTCGAACATCATCGTGCGCGACCGAGACGGGCCCCTCGGCCCGGCGGCGGAGGTGCCCGTGCTGGTGGACTTCGGCCTCGCCGGCCGGCACCTGCGCCCGGGCTGCGGCACCGTCTGCTACGGCGCTCCGGAAATCTGGGGGCGCGATGAGAGCGGCGAAGGGCGAGCGACGCCCGCGGACGTGTACGCCTTCGGGTGCCTCGCCTTCGAGCTCATGACCGGGAAGACGCTCTTCGACGACCCGAACGATGTCGCCGTGATCACCGCGCACGTTCAGCACGACGGCCTGCCGGACCCCGTCGCGGCGCTGATGGAAGACGAGTTCACGGCGGGCTTCGCCGAGATCGTCCGCCGGTGCATCCGGCGAAACGCGACGGAGCGGGTGCGCATGGGTGAGGTGCACCGCGCGCTAGGCCGCGTTCGTCGGACGCTGCTCAAACGCAGCTGGCCCCTCTGACGCCCGCCGAGCCTACTCCCGCGCCGGTCGTCCGTCGGCGGCGGTGGCGATGACCGGCGCCTCCGCGGCGCTGCGCCAGGCTTGCTCCGGCCACCAGCGGCGCGGCGGGGCCGGGGCGTCCGGCTCGACGCTCTCGCCGAGCCGGGGCGTGACCACCCGCGCCCCCGTCGCCTCCGCCGCGACGAGTACGCGCTCCATGGGTTCAGTCCAGCCATGGAAGGCGAGGTCGAAGAGGCCCCAGTGCACCGGCAGGAGCACCTCGCCCCGGAGCCACCCGTGGGCCTTCACGGCCTGTTCCGGGCCGAGATGCCAGTCGGGCCAGGCCGCGTCGTAGGCACCCACCTCGAGCATGGTGAGGTCGAAGGGGCCGAGCTCCTCCCCGATGCGTTTCATGCCATCGAAGAGGCCCGTGTCTCCGCTGAAGAAGACCCGGTGCGCCGGGCCGAGAAAGGCCCAGCCGGCCCAGAGCGTGGCGTTCTGGTCGAAGACCTCGCGGCCCGAGGCGTGGCGCGCGGGGGTGCAGACCACCTCGACGCCGGCGACCTCAGTCCGATCGCCCCAGTCGCGTTCGTGAATGCGGGCTTCGGGCACGCCCCAATGGGCGAGATGCGCACCCACGCCGAGCGGGGCGTAGAAGGGCACGCCCGTAGCGGCGAGGGCCTTGATGGTGGGCATGTCGAGGTGGTCGTAGTGGTCGTGGCTCAGGACCACGGCGTCGAGCGGCGGAAGCTCCTCGAGAGCGAGCAAAGGGGGCACCCAGCGCGCCGGGCCAGCCCAGGGAATGGGCGAGGCCGCGGGCCCCCAAACCGGGTCGAGCAGGAAGGTCGCCCCGTCGATCTGGACGACGCTCGTCGAATGGCCGAGCCAGGTCACCCGAAGGCCGCTTGCCGGCGCCGTGGCCAGCCGGGAACGCGGATCCTCCCTGGGAAGGTGGGCCGGATCCTCCGGGGAGCGCGGCGGCGTCTCCATGGCCAGCCGGCCCAGGAAGCTCCCGAGGGAGAGATCGTTCCACAAGGGCTCGGGGTTTTCGAAGGCCTCGCCGGCCCATTGCGGCGACGCTTCCATCCGGGCGAGGCGCGCCCCCTCGGCCGACGCACCGAAGGCTGCGCGGTAAAGGACCAGCACGACGATCACGAAGGCCACGAAGGCCACGAAGAGGCGCCCGGTCCAGCGGAGCAGGGAACGGAAGCGGCGACGGAGCCGCGCGAAAGCTGAGGGCTCGGCCACGGAGGCATCGGTCGTCAAGGGACGCGCAGCGTATCGCAGGGCGCGGGCCCGCGTCGCACGGGCAGGCCCGGACGTGCGAACCTCGGTCCGTGCAGGAGCTCATGCTGGAGGTCCCGGGAGCGCGGTCGCGGCGCGCGGCGCTCGCGTTGCCGGACACGGACGCCGGCCCCGTGGCCGGGGTCGTGGTCGTTCACGACATCGTGGGGCTCTCCCGGGATGCCCGGCGCCACGTCGAACGCTTCGCCGAGGCCGGGTACGCGGCTTTGGCGCCCGATCTCTTCGGTGGACGCTCCCCCGGGTGCATCGTGCGCACGCTCCGGCAGATGCGCGCGGGGCGGGGAGAGGGCTTCGCCGTGCTGCGCGCGGCACGCGCTCACCTCGCGGCGCACCCCGCCGTCGACGGGTCGCGGCTAGGCATCGCTGGCTTCTGTCTCGGCGGCGGCTTCGCGCTCGTCGCCGCCGCCGACGAGCCCTTTCAGGTGGCCGCCCCCTTTTACGGCGACGTCCCCCAGGACGCCGAGCGGCTGCGGGGCCTCTGTCCCACCCTCGCGCAGTATGGAGAACGCGATCGGCTCTACGCGCCCCACGCGGCCCGCCTGCGCCAGCACCTCGAGGTCCTCGGGGTACCGGGCGAGGTCCTGGTGCACGAGGGCGTGGGACACTCCTTCATGAACCAGCTCGCGCCGTGGCTCAGCCTGGGCGGCGTGCTGCCGCCCATGCACGCGGCCTACGACGAAGCGGCGGAGGCGGAGGCCTGGGGCCGGCTCCTGGCGTTCTTCTCAACGCACCTGGGCGCGTCCGCCTGACGCCAGGGCGTCGCGGAGCCACACGAAGCGTGCGTGCCGCGTCATCTCAGAGCATGCGGGCCCAGGCCGGGCGGGTCAGCCGTAGGCCGAGAAAGGTCAGCGCGGGACCGTACTTCTTCTTGCGGCGAAGGAAACGGTACTGGCCCATGAGAAAGGGCGCGGCGAGAAAGGCGTCGCCGAGGGCCTGGGACTCACGCGCGTTGACCGCCTTGAGCTCCTCGCGCGTGGCGCCGGCACGGAAGGAGCGCCGGCGCCCTTCGGCCACCCATTGCTCCCCGAGCGTCTGCGCGCGCGGGAGGAGCTCGGCGTGGGGCACCACCTCGCTGACGAAACCCACCTCGAGGGCCTCCGCCGCCGTGGGCTTCCAGCCTTCGACGCCGAGCATGCGTTCGGCGTTCTCGGCGCCGATGAGCCGGGGCAGGTGCACGCTCGAGCAACCTTCCGGGCTCACGCCGAGCTTCGCGAAGGGTGTGGAGAAGGTCGCCTTGTCGCTGGCGACGATGGCATCGCAAAGCGTCGCCGACGTGACCGTGGCCCCGATGGCCGGCCCGTTGACCGCCGCGATCATGGGCTTGTCCAGGTCGAGGAAGAGGTCGAAGAGGGCCTGGTTTCGCGTCGCGATGGTATCCCGAAGCACGCGCGGGTGCGTGAGCTGAAGCGTCCCCGAGAGGTTCACACCGGCGCTGTAGTAGGGGTCCGTCCCCGTCAGTACGACGACCTGCGTCGCCGCGTCGGCCTCGACGCGACGAAAGGCGGCTCGAAGCGCCTCCATCATCTCCTCGGTCCATCCGTTGAGGCGCCGCGGGTGGTTCATGGTCAGCGTCGTGACCGCGTTCTTCGTCGAGGAGAGAAGAAGTTCGCTCATGGTGCTCTACCCTGAGCGCACTCCCCAAGCCGGGTCAATCACGCCGCGACTCATGCGGGGCGAAACCTCGCCGCCGGTGACGCATACTGGCGGCCGTGCCCTACTTCACGCTGCTTCTCTTACTCCTCGCCGCGGGCTGCGGAAGCGCCGCCAGCACCACGCCCGACGACGCCGCGCCGGACGCCGCCGCGCCGGACGCCGCACCGGACGAAGGCGCGCCGGACGAAGGCACGCCGGACGGGGGCGCGCCGGACCTTGGGAGCGACCCGCGCTGCGCCGAAGGATCGGCCCACGTCGTCTCCTTCTCCGCGAGCGACGGCGTGCGCCTCGAGGCGGACCTCCAGGTCGCCGCGGCGGAC
>JBCCAW010000683.1:0-2959 GCA_039814655.1 Myxococcota bacterium
CCCTCGCCGGCCTCGAGGAGCGGCGCCCCGGAGAGGCTCGGCATGAAGCTGGCCAGCTCCGAGAGCGGCAGGCTCGCCGCGTGGTGCGCCGCGAGAAGCACGCTCGGCTCGGCCAAGGGCTCGTAGAGGGGCCACGCGCCGGGGTCGCTCGCGAGGCCCGCGTCCCCGACGAAGAAGGCGCTCATCATGGCTTCGGTGCTCGCCTCGCTCATGAGCGAGGCCTCGCTCATGGGGGCGTCGCAGGCGCAGCTCTCCGCCGCTGCCGGGGCCGGACGAAGGGCAACCAGCAGTGCGACCAGCGCAAGCGCGTGGCGCGGGGCAAGCATCCGAGCGCGGAGCATAGCGAGGCTCCCGGGGCCCGCAAGCGAGGAGATGAGGCGGCGCCTCGCGCCCTCAGCGGTGCTGCGAGGCCACCTTCACGCCGTCCGGATAGCCCGGCAAGCGCGCGAAAATCTCCCGCAACTCGCGCGCCGCCGCGCCTCCCCAGCGTGCCAGCGCCGCGTCCACGTAGCCGAGGCAGCGGCCTACGTAGGGCAGGAAGCTCGCGTCGCCGCGCACGCGGTCGATGTAGACGAAGCGCCCGGCATCCTTGAGCTTGCGGTGCACGGCGACGAGGTCGAAGAGCGCATCGTCCGGCCGGCCCGTGGCCGCCGCGTAGCGCCGCCGCATGGCCAACTGCAGCGCCTCGGGAACCTGCACGTAGCCATCGTTGAGCAGGGCGACCAGGTCGTAGACCGCCGGCCCCTGCAGGGCGTCCTGAAAGTCCAGGAGCACCAGCTCCGGGCCGCGCCAGTGGAGGTTTCGCGACTGATAGTCCCGGTGCACGAAGCCCCGAGGGGCCCGCGCCAGCGTCGCCGCGAGCGCATCGAAATGCCCGTCGAGCGCCCTCCGGGTCACCGGGTCCAGGGGACCCAGGAGCGCCTCGAGGCCCCACTCGCGAAAATGGTCGAGCTCCCAGCGGAGCAGGTCCGCGCCAAACACGCTCCGATGCACGCGCGCGGGCGCCTCTCCGGGCCGCTGCGCCGTGCGGCCATGCAGCTCCGCGAGCAGATCGACGGCGGCGCCATAGAGCGACTCCCACCGCTCGCCGGGCGTGTCCCGGAGCCGCGCCTCGAAGCTCACGTCCCCAAGGTCTTCGAGCAGGAGCAAGCGCCGCTCGAGGGCCACGGCGTACACCGCGGGCACGGGGAGGCCCCGGGCCGCGAGAAAGCGCTGCACGTCGAGAAAAGGAAGGCGCGGCGCGCCGTTGCCGTCGACCTCCTCCGGGACCTGACCCTCGTCCGAGCCGAAGGCGAGCGCCGGGTCGTCCGGGAGGCGCATGACCACGCTACTGCGCACGTCCGCTGGCCCTGGCCCGCCGCCGTCCCACGCCGCTCCCTCCAGCCGCAGCCGGTAGTAGCGCCGGGAGCTCGCTTGACCGGCGAGCGCAGCCAGGCCCAGGGCCCGCGCCCCGGGGAAGGCCTCGGCCACGAGCGCCGCCAGCCCGGGCAGCGCGTCCACACCGAGCACGGGCTCCGCTCCGGCAGGGTCCATGGCGCCAGAGGTGCCACGGCCGAGGCGCCGGGTCACGTCAGCGCGCGCCAGCGGGCGGCGAAGGCCCCCGCGGACGCCACGCGCGCCGAGGGCTTGGGCGCCATGGCGTCGCCGAGCAGCGCGACGAGGGGGGCGGGGAGGTCCGGACGCACGCGCGCGAGGGGCACGTGCTCCCCGAGGGCGATCTGGTAGAGCAGCCGGCCCGGGTTGCGCTCCGTGAAGGGAGGCGACCCCGCGAGGGCTTCGTAGAGGAGCACGCCGAGCGCATACACATCGAGGCGCGCGTCGAGCTCGCCGTCGCCGGTCAGAAGCTCCGGCGCCATGTACGTGGGCGTCCCGATGACCTCGCCGGTGCGCGTGAGCCGGTCGAGGCCGTGCACCTTCGAGGTCCCGAAGTCGACGAGGCGAACGGCAGCCTCACCGTGGGCGCGGTCGTCGAGAAAGACGTTCGCCGGTTTGACGTCACCGTGGAGCACGCCGTGCGCGTGGGCGGCGTCGAGGGCCCCGGCGACGGCGAGCGCGATGGGCGTCACCGCGTCCAGGGGCAAGGCGCCGGAGCGCTCGATGCGCGCGTGGAGGGTCTCGCCGCGGAGCCGCTCCATGACCAGGTAGGCGCGCCCGAGCGCGTCCGTACCGACGTCGCGGACGCGCACGACGGACGGGTGGTCGAGGGCCATCAGCACGGAGCCTTCGCGCTTGAAGCGCCGCTCCATCTCGGCCTCTCCAGCCAGCTCGGGGTGGAGCAGCTTGAGCGCGACCTCGTCGCCGGTGACGTGGTCCACGGCGTCGAAGACGGCGCCCATGCCGCCCGCCGCAAGCTTGCCCCTCACCTCGTAGCGGTCGCCGAGCCGATCCCCGACGGCCGGCAGCGTCGACCTCGCCATCTCCAGCGGACCATAGCCGAGTCGCCCGGGGCCGGCGCCAGGAAGGGCCGCGGCGCGCTAAGCTCGGGACCACTCCGCCGTACGGCCACTCGTCATGACGCGTTTGCTCGTCTCCCTCTGCCTAAGCGCCTGCGCGGCCGGCGCTCCGCCCCCCCACTTCGCAAACGGCGACGCCGCCGGGCCGCCGCGCATGGAGGCGCTGCCGCGTCTCCCGGCGGGTGGCCGGCCGCCGGGGCTGACGCCGACCATGACCTTTGCCTGGACCCTCGCCGAGCAAGCGCTGGACCTGCCGGACCCTCCGCCGGCGCCCGCGCAGCCCACGGTGGCGAACCTCGGCAGCTGGACCGACAGCTGCTTGCGGCCCTGGCTCCGGGACAAGAACCGGCTGGTGACCGCCGCCCGGCGCGAGCTGGACAGCGCCGCCGAAGAGCGCCTCGAGCAGCGCATTCTCGCGGGGGCCCTGGACGGATTGCTTCACGAAGACGTGGCCCGCGTGCTCCTCTCCATTCCCGTGCCCTTGGAGATCGCCGAGGAGGAGCGAG
>JBCCAW010000868.1:0-1501 GCA_039814655.1 Myxococcota bacterium
CGTCGCCGTCCGTGTCCGGGCCTACGCCTCCCGCGTAGCCCTCCTCGACGTCGAGCAGCCCGTCGCCGTCCGTGTCCGCCGCCGGGGGCATGTCCGGGCCGGCCAGGTCGAGGCCCGCGTCCGCGAGCGAGCCCGCGTGCGGCGGGCCCGTGTCGAGCGTCTCCGGCGAGGGGTCCGAACAGGCGAGCAGGACCAGGGCCGCGATCGCAACGCGCATGTACCGAAGGACCGCGTGCATTCCCGAACGGCTCAACGTGGCCCGTCTCAGTTCACCGGCGGCGCGTAGCTCGTGAGCTTGATGCCCTCGACGGCCGAGACGTACTCGTCGTAGGTCGGCGTGCGGCCGAGAATGGTCGAGAGCACGACCACCGGCGTCGAGGCGAGGAGCGACTCGCCCTTCTTCTCGTCGCTGTCGGCGACCACGCGCCCCTGGAAGAGCCGCGTGGACGTCGCCATCACCGTGTCCCCCTTCGCGGCCTTCTCCTGGTTGCCCATGCAGAGGTTACAGCCGGGTCGCTCGAGGTACATGATGTTCTTGTACTCCGTGCGCGCCGTGTCCTTTGGCGACACATCGTCGAACTCGAAGCCCGAGTAGCGCTGGAGCACGGCCCAGTCGCCCTCCTCCTTGAGCTCGTTCACGATGTTGTAGGTGGGCGGCGCCACCACCAGCGGCGCCTTAAAGGTCACCGTCCCCCGCTGCTCTTCGATGTTCTTGAGCATCTGGGAGATGATCTTCATGTCGCCCTTGTGGACCATGCAGCTTCCCACGAAGCCGAGGTCCACCTTCTTGGTGCCCTCGTAGAAGGAGATGGGCCGAATGGTGTCGTGCGTGTAGCGCTTCGACACGTCGTTGTTGTGCACGTCCGGATCCGCGATCATCGGCTCGACGATCTGGTCGAGGTCCACGGTGAACTCCGCGGCATAGTGCGCGTCCGGGTCCGGCTGGAGCGCCGTTGTTTCGCCGGAGGCCAGCTCGGCGATGCGCGCTTCCGCCTTGTCGAGCAGCCCCTGCAGGAGCTTCCGCTCGTTGTCCATGCCCCGGTCGATCATCGTCTGAATGCGCGCCGTCGCGATGCGTAGCGACTCGATGAGCGTCGCCGGCTCGGAGATGCAGATGGACGCCTTGGCCTTCATCTCCGCGGTCCAGTCCGTGAACGTGAAAGCCTGGTCCGAAAGCAGCGTGCCGAGGTGTACCTCGATGACCCGTCCCTGGAAGACGTTGTCCCCGAACTGGTGGAGCATCTGCGCCTGCGTCGCGTGCACCACGTCGCGGAAGTCCATGTGGTCTTTCAGCGTGCCCTTGAAGGTGACCTTCACGGACTCGGGGATGGGCATGGTCGCTTCGCCGGTCGCCAGCGCGAGCGCGACGGTCCCCGAGTCGGCCCCGAAGGCGACGCCCTTGGACATCCGCGTGTGCGAGTCGCCGCCCACGATGACCGCCCAGTCGTCGACGGTGATGTCGTTGAGGACCTTGTGGATGACGTCGGTCATCGGCGCGTAC
>JBCCAW010000754.1:0-2346 GCA_039814655.1 Myxococcota bacterium
ATGACGCACTTCAACCACCCCAAGGAGCTCACGAGGGCTTCCGCGGAGGCCCTGCGGCGGCTGACCGAGCGCGGGCTCCCGGTGATGAACCAGAGCGTGCTGCTACGGGGGGTGAACGACGACGCAAGCACGCTCGAGGCGCTCTTCCGCGGCCTCGTCCGCCGACGCGTGCGCCCCTACTACCTGCTCCAGGCGGACGTGGTGCAGGGCACGGCGCACCTCCGGACGCCGCTTCACCGGGGCATCGAGCTCATGGCGGCGCTCCAAGGGCGCGTCAGCGGCATCGCGCTCCCGAAGCTCATCGTCGACACCCCCGGAGGCCGCGGCAAAGTTCCCCTCGCTCCGGACTCCATCGTCCGGAGCGAAGCCGGGCGCACCACGCTCCGGACCTTTCGCGGCGAAGAGGTGGACTACCTCGATCCGCCCTGACACGGTTGAGCCTCGAGACCGCCTTTCGTCCATGGAAAGTGACCCTAGACCGGTGGTAGACACGCCACCGAGCGGGCGCCGGACCCGGGCCTAGAGGCAAGTGCGGCGCCGCCCGCTAGCATCGCCACCGCGTCGCGGGCCCGGCCTCGTCCCAAGCAGGAACATCGCGCATGTCGACCCAAGCCCTCACCCTGACCCAGACCACCATCGGCAAAAAGGCGCTCATGGCCGTGAGCGGCGTCGTGATGGTGCTCTTCGTCATCGGCCACCTCTCCGGCAACCTCACGGCGTTCGACAGTCCGAGGGCCTTCAACGAGTACGCCGCCTTTCTGCGCACGCTGGGCCCGCTCCTCTGGGTCGCGCGCATCGCCATTCTCGTGTCCTTCCTCGTGCACGTGAAGGCGGCCATGGACCTGTGGCAGCGCAACAAGCAGGCCGGCGCCGGTGCCTCGCGCTACCGCGGCCAGAAGAAGCAGAAGACCGACTGGGCGGCGCTCTCCATGTACCTGAGCGGCCCGGGGCTACTCTTCTACATTCTCTTCCACCTCGCCCATCTCACCTTCGGCCCCTACCTCTTCTCGGGGAACGTCTTCGGCGTCGAGGGCTACACCTTCGACGAGATGAACCCCTACAACAACATGGTGCTGGGCTTTCAGGTGTGGTGGATCAGCGCGCTTTACATCGTGGGCGTCATCGGTCTCGGCATCCACCTGTCCCACGGCGTCTGGTCCATGTTCCAGACCATCGGCGCGAACCATCCCCGGTACAACCGCTACCGCGACTGGGTCGCCATCGGCATCGCCGCCCTGCTCTCGCTGGGTTTCATCGCCATTCCCGTGGCCGTGCTTACCGGCGCCCTCCAGCCCAGCACCGAAACCTTCTACTTCCCCGAGCTGAAGCACTAGGACGACCCCGATGATGGAACTGAAGTCCCGGGAGCCTGCGGGCCCCATCGAGAAGCGCTGGACCGAGCACAAGGCGATCAGCAAGCTCGTCGCGCCGCACAACCGGCGTCGCTACCAGGTCATCGTGGTCGGAACGGGTTTGGCCGGCGGCGCCGCCGCCGCGACGCTCGGTGAGCTCGGCTACAACGTGAAGGCCTTCTGCTTTCAGGATTCGCCCCGCCGCGCGCACAGCATCGCCGCCCAGGGCGGCATCAACGCCGCCAAGAACTACCAAAACGACGGCGACAGCGTTTACCGGCTCTTCTACGACACGGTGAAGGGCGGCGACTTCCGCGCCCGCGAGTCGAACGTGTATCGCCTCGCCGAGCTCTCCGTCGGCATCATCGACCAGGCCGTGGCGCAGGGCGTGCCCTTCGCGCGCGAATACGGCGGTCTCCTCGCCAACCGTTCCTTCGGCGGCGCGCAGGTGAGCCGCACCTTTTACGCGCGCGGGCAGACCGGCCAGCAGCTCCTGCTCGGCGCCTACGCCTCCCTCAGCCGGCAGATCGAGGCTGGCACGGTGACCATGTTCCCGCGCCAGGAGATGCTCGACCTCATCGTGTACGAGGGCAAGGCGCGCGGCATCGTAACGCGGAACCTGGTCACCGGACGCATCGAGTCGCACCTCGCCGACGTCGTGATCCTCGCGACCGGCGGCTACGGCAACGTCTTCTACCTTTCGACGAACGCCAAGGGCTCGAACGTCACGGCCGCCTGGCGCGCGCATCGCCACGGCGCGCTCTTCGCGAACCCCTGCTACACGCAGATCCACCCGACCTGCATTCCGCGGAGCGGCGAGTACCAGTCGAAGCTCACGCTCATGAGCGAATCGCTGCGAAACGACGGCCGCGTGTGGGTGCCGCGGAACCCCGAGGACGCCACCAAGGACCCCTCGAGCATTCCCGAGTCGGAGCGGCGGCATTCTGATCATCTGGGACCGACTGTTCGGCACCTATCAGCGCGAGGAAGAAAC
>JBCCAW010000612.1:0-3534 GCA_039814655.1 Myxococcota bacterium
CGCCCCGGCGAGCCCCACGACCGCCTGAACGGCGTTTGAGTGACGTTGGGGCTGGACTGAGCAGGTACAACGGCGTTTCGGCGTCTAGCGGCCCGAGACGCGTTTCAGTCCTCATCGATCACATACCGGCCCGCGGCTTCGCGCAGCTGCTCGGCAAAGCGGTAGATGTCGTCCACGGATTCCAGCGCATGGCGGGTCTCCTTCTTCTCGACATCGAAGAGGCCCAGGTACTTCTGCGGACGATTGAAGTGGAGCCGGCAGAGCGGCTTCCGGTTGTTGTCGTCGACGAGGACGCCGAAGTAGCTCTTGGTATCCCTCGCCGCGATGCGCGAGCCCGGCAGCACGGCGCACGCGATGGCCTTCACGATGTAGAAGCCCTGCAGCTCCGCCTCGGTGGTCTCGATGCCGCTGTCGCTCTGCTCGTCGTCGCTCTCGGGAGCCCCCGCGGCCGGCGTATCGGAAGTCGGTGGCGTCTCGGCCTGGAGGCGGATCGCCTGCCCGTCGTCGTTCTGGAGCAGCGCCGTGCGCAGCCGATCACCGACCCGGTCGGCGACGAAGTTCTTGAAGGTGCGCTGCACCAGCTCCTGGAACTGCTCCTTGGCGCCCTTGTGGAAGCGGGCTCCTGGGTTCGCCCGACCGAAGAAGAAGCGCACGAACTCCTCGTCGGGATCGCGGAACTGCTCCTCCAGCGTCCGGCGAATCTCCCGCATGTATTTCAGATCGCCCGCCGTCGAGAGCATGTTCTCGAGGTCGTAGCCCTCCTTCGTGAGGCGGCTGAGCTCCTCGAGGTGGTTCTCGTTCAGGTCGAGGAGGTCGATCACGAGGAACGGCTTGGCGTCCATCTTGTTCGGTTCCTCGAGGTCCGAATAGAAGCGGTACTCGGTCCCGTTCGTCAGAATGGCGATGCGCGCCTTCGTCACGGTGAAGTAGCGGAAGAGCTGGCTCGCGTTCTCCTGCGAGAGCGCCTCGCCGGCCTTCTTCGCCTCCACGAGCATCACCACTTCGCCGTCGCGCCGGATGGCATAGTCGACCTTCTCGCCGCGCTTCGTTCCGACGTCGGCCGTGAACTCGGGCACGACCTCGCGCGGGTCGAACACGTCGTACCCGAGTGCGGCAATGAAGGGCATGATCAGCGCATTCTTCGACGCCTCCTCGGTCGCGAGGTGGTCCACCGTGCTCGGTGCGCGCTCGGCTAGCGTGCGGATACGTTCGACAAACGACATCGTTCCTCCCTGGCCTACGAGCAGTTCGCCTCGGTGACGTTTCCGATCGGGCTGGGTGCGGACCAAGCCAGGTCGGTGGTCCACGGCGGCTCGATGGCGCCGTTGCACGCGCAGCCGGGTGGGCGCGTGCAGCGACGGTCACGCGCAATGCACGAGTCGCCGCACGCCTTCCCCGTCCGGCACACCCGACAGCAGCGGTCCGCCAGACTGCCGCCCGGGGCAAGTTGGTCCGTGGCCGGGAGCAACGAGAACAACGCGGCTATGAGCAAGGTGCGGACGGGGAGCCAAGTGGCCATCACCGATGACTCGCACGTTCTACCCCTCGCCGTCCCTTACAGCGGATAACGCGGTGGCGCGCTCACCGGTCATTCTCTCGGTCCTGGCTCCGGCGTCGGTCGGGCGGCTCAGGGCGTTCCGGGCTTCGCCTTCACCGCCGCGAGGCGGTCGGGTTGTACGACCACCCAGCGATCATCCGATACCGGACATTCTCCCAGCTCAACAACTCGATGAACTCTCTCCAGTCGCGCATCAGCGCCATGGAAGGGCTCCACCAGCTCCACAGCGATCGCCAAGCGCTGCTCTGGCGTGAGCGAGCGGTAGTGTTCGAAGTTGGCTTTGTCGGCTTCCTCGGGGCTCTCGAACCCCCGCAGGGCCCTCTCCGGGTGCGACTCGTTCACGATCAACCCAAGCATAGCCCGCTACTACCGCGAGCGCGCGGGAGACGACGTCGCAGATCGGCTGCGCGCCGAGGTAGAGGCCGCCGTGTCGAAGCTCGAGCGCCAGGCGCACTCGTACTCCGCCATCGACGAGGACCCCTCGGGCGCCGCCATCCGACGCGTCCGCCATCGCCGCTTCCCGTGTATGCTGATCTACGCATCGATCGTGACGGTATGGTCCGCGTGCTCGTCTTTGCTGACCAGCGGCGTGGCGACGACTGGAACAGACGAGCGGTTGTGGCCACGTGCTTCTGATCAATCGTCGGCCACGTGGCCTGTAAACTAGGTTGGCAGGCAGTACCTCGACGGCCCCACGGAGTGGGGGGCGCGGCGAGCTGCGCTAGGTGATCGAGTCGACCGCGAACTTCGAGTGAAGCTCGGGGGGACGTCGTTCCGAACTGGAGTCCGGCCCTTTCGAGCGCGCGCCGCGGCCGCCCCCACCGCCGGATTTCCGTGAGCATGGGCGCGGAGTCACGAATCCGGGGCGCTCCTCACGCGCTCAACGTTTGCCTGTCTTCCTCCGGCGCGACCCAGGAAGCCGCATGAAGCACTCCCTCTCGTTTCTGTTCGCGATGCTCGCGACCCCCTTCTTGCTTTCCGCCTGTGGCGACGATGGATCCGCGCCCCTCGACGGGGGCGGCGACGACGCCGGGCCCGCAGCCGGTGACGGCGGGCGCGACGGCATGGGCGATGCCGGCTCGCCGGACGCGGGCGTCACCGTGACCACGCCCGGGCTCTTCTTCGCGGCGCTCTTCGACGGCAACCTCGTCGGCGCTGACTACTGGTCGGAGGAGGCCGCCATCCTCTCGGCCGGGGTGGGCTTCTCGGACATCGTCGGCTTGCCCTTCGACGAGTTGACCGAGGACACGGTGCGGCAGGGCGGGGGGGCCTGGTCCACGGCCTTCAGCTGCGGGGACGACACCCGAAACACGACCTCCGCCTCGACGCAGGCGAACGTGGCCGCCGCCTACATCAACCAGACCCCCTACACGGGCCTGCGCGAAGGCGCCCTCGGTCTCGACGGCCTGCCCGTGGTCTTCAGCTGGCCCATGGATACGCGCACGCTGAGCCTCACCGATTTTCGGGTCACGCTGAGCACGGGCGAGGTCGTCGCGCCGCAGGCCGTCAGCCCTTTCCCCTGCTTCGAGAACAACGAGCGCAACGTCGCGGTCATCTTCGGCGAGTTTTCGAACCGGCTGCCGAGTACGGACCCGGACGCACGTTTCCCGGTGCGCGTGGAGATCGTCGCGGACGACACACCGCTCACGCTCGTCGGGCCGGGCGGTCGTACCGAAAGCGCCGTCGGCCTCTCCTGGGAGACGACGACCAGCCCCTACGACCCGGACAACGGCCCGCGGCTCGTCGGTGCCAAGCTGAACCGCGTGGGCGAGCGCGTGCTCGGCGAGGGGCTGAGCGTGCCCGCCCCGGCGAGCGTCGCGATCCCCAACGACGAGCTGCTCCTCTACGAGGAAGGCGACTTCAGGCTCCGCGTGCTGACGACCGGTGGCTTTTCCCCCGATGGCGTGCGCGGCGTTCTCCCCACGGACTTCGAGACCTTCTTCCGCATCCGGGCCCGTGGCGAAGGCGGCGCCGAG